>CALLAV010000158.1 GCA_938001995.1 uncultured Amylibacter sp.
CTGCGCTGCCAAATCATCAGGGTACAAATCCCCGCCAAAGGCCGCGTTCAACATCCGCACAATTTCCGCGCTTTCGTTGTTCACAATCACGCCCGTCAGCTTGTCCCACAGCACAGGGACCGTGATCCGCCCCGTATAGGCTGGCGTGTGTTTGCCATAAATCTCATGCACGGAGGCCACACCAAACAGCGGATCCGCAAACGCCCCCTCCGCATCAAACACCCAACCCTGATCGGTGCGGCGCGGCTTTGCGTAACTCACCGAAATCGCGTCTTCCAGCCCCAGAACCGCCCGCGTTAGCAATGCGCGGTGCGCCCAAGGACAGTTCCACGCTAAAAACAGATGATACCTCCCAGCCTCTGCCGCAAAATCCCCCTGCCCGATCCACCCGCGAATGCTCGATGCTTTACGGCGAAACTCCCCGTCCGACGTGCTGTCAGGTGCGGGATCTTCTGCAAAATACTGCCCGTCAATCATCACACCCATAGTCATCGCCGCCTTTTTCTGTTTAGAAGATCACAAAGCGCAAATAGACTGCGCGTCAAGTCTTGGGGGTTAGGGGTAACCAAATGAATTTCGATCACCCTATGGTGCAAACCGCACTTGAATACTGGATCATAGGCCGCGACCTCGCACTTGGTTGGCTGACCAGCCCCGCCGCATGGTCGCAGTTTGGTTTGCTGCTTGTCGCATACTTCGCCGCAAAATTTGCCGCGAAAAAGTTAGACCCTGTCCTGACACGCCTGCTGACACCCCCAGCAGAGCAAGAAAATATCATCGCCACATCACGCCGCTTTGTGCTGATCTTCCTACCCCTGTTGCTGCCTCTGCTCGCCTACGCCTTCACAGGCATCGGCGAACAAATCACCCGCTCTATTTTTGGGTCTGGCGCAGTTATTGCATTCGGCAAACGCTTGTTCATCCTTTTGGCTGCGCGTCTGTTTGTGAACCAAATCATATACGATCCATTCCTGAAGCTGATCGGCAAATATGTCCTCATGCCCTTTGCGTTGCTTTACGCGCTTGGCATTCTCGACCCAACGCTCCTCTACCTCGAAGAGTTCATTATCGGCGTCGGCAACATCAAATTCTCGGCTCTCTCGATCATCCGTGGCGTGGCGTTTGGCTCGGTCCTATTCTGGCTCGGCAGTTGGTCCAACAACCAGTCTGCCACCTATATCAAAACCCAGGAAGAAATGCGTCCGGCCACCCGTGAACTGGCGGCCAAAGCGATTGAACTGGTGATCTTCGGCACGGCGTTCTTACTGCTGATGAATATCATGGGGATTAACCTCTCCTCTCTCGCAATCCTATCAGGTGCGGTGGGTGTTGGTCTTGGTTTCGGGCTCCAAAAAATTGCGTCGAACTTTATCTCGGGCATCATTCTGTTGCTCGAAGGTCAGGCAACCGTCGGAGATTATGTCGAACTCGACGGGGGCGAGGCTGGCACAATTATCAAAATGACCGCCCGCGCCACGATCCTTGAAACCTACGATGGGCGATGGATTGTTGTCCCGAACGAAGATTTCATCATCACCCGCGTGGTGAACTATTCCGACAGCGGCTCTGCCAATCGGTATGAGGCGGATTTTTCAGTCTCTTACGACACGGACATCAACCTCGTGCCCGACATTGTCGAAGCCGCAGTGGCCAAGCACAAAGACGTGCTATCAGAACCTTTCCCACCCGATTGCGAGTTACGCGGGTTTGGTGACAGCGGTATCGACTTTGCGGTGGAATTCTGGGTCGAAGGTATCGACGACGGGCCGAACAAATACACCTCGGACGTGCTTTTCATCATTTGGAATGCGCTCAAAGACAACAACATCGAAATCCCATATCCGCAACGTGTGGTGGAAATCAAAGGCGGGTTCCCGAAATCTGCTGAATGAGTGATGCACTCGTCATTGGCGCTGGCCCCGCAGGCTTGATGGCTGCCGAAGTTTTGGTGGATGCGGGGTACTCTGTGCTGGTGGCAGAGGCAAAACCATCCGTCGGTCGCAAGTTTCTGATGGCGGGAAAATCAGGGCTGAACCTTACGAAATCTGAGGACTTCAATACCTTCCTTGCGTCCTATCCCGACGCTGCCGATTGGTTGAAACCCACACTCCAAGCCTTTGGCCCTCAAGACGTTATCGTGTGGTCCGAATCCTTAGGCCAAGACACCTTCATCGGCTCCACCCGCCGCGTGTTCCCCAAAGCCATGAAGGCCTCACCACTGTTGCGCGCATGGCTCAACCGCCTGACAGACAAAGGCGTCACATTCCAAACCCGCTGGCGCTGGACCACGTGGCGCGACTCCAGTTTCACCTTCGAAACCCCCAACGGTTCCAAATCCATCGCCCCCAAAGCAACCATTCTCGCGCTTGGCGGCGCCAGCTGGTCACGCCTCGGATCAGACGGCGCTTGGACAACGCTCCTCGCCGAACGCGGCATTGAAACGGCCCCCTTCCAACCCTCAAACATGGGCGTCACCGTGGATTGGTCAGGCCACATGAAACCCCACTTTGGCAAACCGCTCAAGAACATCGCCATGACCGTTGGCACAGACACCAGCAAAGGCGAATGTGTCCTGTCCAAATCAGGGCTAGAAGGATCGCTGGTCTATCAATTCTCCAGCGGTCTGCGCAGCAGTGAACCCCTGCACATCGACCTTCTGCCAGCCCAAACAGCCGCAGCCTTGCAATCCCGCATCACCA
Source organism: uncultured Amylibacter sp. (assembly GCA_938001995.1). GTDB lineage: Bacteria > Pseudomonadota > Alphaproteobacteria > Rhodobacterales > Rhodobacteraceae > Amylibacter. The sequence continues at coordinate 2,700 of CALLAV010000158.1, forward strand.
AACAAGGCGCGAAAACCAGCCTCGCCAACATCCTGCGCAAATCTCTGAAGCTCGACGCCGCAAAAGCCGCACTCGTCATGGAGTTCGCCCGCACCACACCACGCGAACAGCTCGCACAAACGGTAAAATCGCTCCCAATCCCTTACACGGGAACCGCACCGCTCGACGCAGCAATCTCCGTCGCAGGCGGCGTCCGCCAGTCGGACCTAACGGAAAATTTCATGTTAAAGGCCGCAGCTGGAACCTTCTGCGCAGGCGAAATGCTCGATTGGGAGGCCCCAACAGGCGGCTATCTTATCACAGGCTGCCTTGCCACGGGTCGCGCAGCAGGCCTCGCCGCTGCCGATTATATCACCCAGCAGACCTGATCTCGTGGGACCGCTGATAGGCATCCCGCGCGATACACCGTTTCACCAATGCCAGCAGCGGCTTACTGTCGATTACAAACCCTGCGTTTTTCGCCCAGCCCGCACAATGGGTGAACAACATATCAGGCACCGTGCAAGTGTCGCCCATAAAGAAATCATTGTCCCCCAGCCGCGTTTCCAGCGCAGCAATCGAACGCCCAAATTCCCACATCAAAATTGGTTTGATATCCGCGGATCGTTTGTCTTCTGGGTTCACAAAGGTGTTGCGTGCATTGGTCCACAACGCTCCATCAATTTCGTCACAAATAAACTGCGTGAAACTGTCTTGCTTGGCCCGCTCAATCGTCCCCGCCTGAAACGTCATACCGCCGTGTTTGTCCGCTAGATACTGCATGATCGCCACAGAATCGATGATGATATCATCCCCATCCTTCAACGCAGGCACTTTCCCTGTTGGGTTAAATTCCGCCATGGCCGCCTTGTCCATTGGCGAAAGCGGCAGGATGTCATACTCCACACCCAACTCTTCCATCATCCATAAAACCCGAAAGGGCCGCGCCTTTGGTGTGCCAATCAGTGTGTACATGCCTAATTCCTTTGTAGCATTGCAATGCGGATAAATGTGCGTTCCACCAAAGCCATTTCTGGCGGTTTCTGGCTCGATCGCAGCATCAGATCCGTGTTCATTAATTCAGTAAGGGCTTTTTCCACCTTATGCGCGCCAAGTCGCCGAGCCTGCCGTGCCAATCGGTCCTTGCGCGGGCCAAACACAGGGGGACGCGCACGCGACAGCGCCGTGTCAGGCCCCTGCGGATGGGTTGCCGCCGCATGCAGCGTGCGAAAATGGCGTGTTGCAGCAATACACAACGCGGTAGGATTCACACCTTGCCCCGACAACCGTTTCAACGTTGGAACCACGTCACCCGTACGTCCCTCGGCAATGGCATGGGCCGCATCATCGAGCGCCGCATCCGATGTGGCTGGCATACAATTGTCGATGTCTTCACCTGTCACCGGAGACTCATCACCGAACTTGTACAGCCCCAACTTTTCTATGGTCTGGTTCAACTCACCCGGATCGAGCGTGCGGGCGAGTTGCATCAACGCCTCCATCGCCCCCTGCGGCACGTCACCAAGTTTCGCTTCCTTCGCCAGACGCTCAATCTCGGGCCGACCGGGCGGATCATCATAAATGCCAATCGCAACTGCACGGGGATCACCCTCAAACGCTTTGCGCAACTTGGATCGGGCGTTCAGACTGCTGGCGGTTACAACCATCGTTGCATCCCCATCTGCCCATTCGCCCAGCGCCGTTTCCAGAACAGCGGTCAAACCATCACCAGCGCCTTCAACGAAAACCACCCGTGGACCCGGGAAAAAGCCCTGCGCCTTGATCCCGTCGAGCACAAGCGAAGGCTCTTTGCGCAAATCACTCGCATCAATTCGCGTCAATCGCATTTCTTCTTCCGCTTGCGGCCCCACCAATGCCTTAATCACTTGCTGACGCTTTAACGACACACGCATCGCGTCCATACCGTAAAGAAGGATTGCGGATTTCCCGCTGTCAGGCTTTGCCAGAAACGCAGCCGCCTGCCCGCCCGCCAGCTTCACGTGGCCCAGCCGTCCGAAGTAATAGCGATGCGTTCTGCAATCTGCGCTGCCAAGGCCTTTGCCAAGCGCGTGTTTGCATCGCGCCGTGCCACTGCCGCTGGAAAGGTCGCAGATGTGGTGCCATAGGCCGTCACATTGCGAACGCTATCTTGATAGACAACTGTATTTGTATCCTTGCGGCGAACAGTAAACGCAGCAATTCCGTTCAAATTCGTTCGCGTTGTGCCCTCATCCTCGGTCACCGCCAAGCCCGTTTCCGAAGTGGTTAGTTGAAAGGTCAGCACATAGGGCGATCCAGCATCTGCACGACCGAGCTTATTCTCCAACTCTTCGCGCAGTTCAAAACCGTTGCGGCCTTTAACCAGATCAATCTCGATCTGGCCTTGCAGGTTCGACGCCGTCGTCCCCTGCTTGTAAACAGGTTCGAACCCACACGCCGACAGGCCAGCCCCAAGGGCCAGCATCAGCACACTACGTCGGTCAAACAACAACATTCACAATCCGCCCTGGAACAACGATCAGCTTTTTGGGTGCAGCCCCGTCCAGCATCTTGATCACAGTGTCATTCGCCAGAACAAGTTTTTCAACCTCTTCCTTAGGCATATCTTTGCTGACGGTGATTTCATCACGCCGCTTGCCATTGATCTGGATTGGCAAAGTGACCGTATCGTCGACCAACATGCTCTCATCCGCTTTCGGCCAAGCCGCCAGTGCCACAAGGCCCTCTCCGCCCTGATGCGCCCAGATGTCTTCTGCCAAATGCGGTGTCATCGGTGCCATCAACTGCGCCATCGTCATGATCGCTTCACGCTGTGCTGCCTTACCCGCCTTTGATTTCGCCAACGTGTTGGTAAAGCCGTACAGCTTCGCAATCGCCGCGTTAAACCCAAAACTTTCAATGTTCAGCGTCACATCCTGAATGGCTTTGTGCATTTCTTTCAGCAGGGCATCATCGCCCTCACCCGCACCGTCAGGCATTTCAGCGATCTTATCGCACAAGGTCCAAACGCGGTTGATATGCTTCCACGCCGCCGTTGCGCCCGATGCAGTCCATTCCACATCGCGCTCTGGCGGGCTATCTGACAGAACAAACCAACGGGCCGTATCTGCGCCGTATTGGTCGATGATATCCTCAGGATCGACCACGTTTTTCTTAGACTTGGACATCTTGATAGACGGGCCAACCGTTACGGGACGCCCATCTTCCATCTCATACCCCCCCGAAACGGGTTTGATATCCTCTGGATTGAGCCACTTGCCATCTGGGTCTTGATAGGTCTCGTGACACACCATCCCTTGCGTGAACAACGCATTGAATGGCTCGATTGCGGTTTTCGGCATGTGCCCCGTCTCGCTCATCGCGCGGGCAAAGAACCGTGAATACAACAGATGTAGAATCGCATGTTCGATACCGCCGATATACTGATCCACGTTCATCCAGTATTCTAAGTCTTCATTCACCGTCGGCGTTTCCGCCCGTGGCGCTGTGAACCGCGCGAAATACCACGACGAATCCACAAACGTGTCCATCGTATCGGTCTCGCGCTGCGCAGGCCCACCACAAGATGGACACGCTGTATCACGCCATGTCGGATGCCAATTCAGCGGATTGCCAGGTCGATCAAATGTAGCGTCCTTGGGCAATTCAACAGGCAGGTTTTCCTTCTTCTCGGCCACCACACCGCATTTTTCACAATGCACCACAGGGATCGGACAGCCCCAGAACCGCTGCCGCGACGCACCCCAATCGCGCAGGCGATAGTTCGTGGTACCCGTGCCCCAGCCTTTATCCTCGGCATAAGCAATCGTCGCATCAATCGCTTCTTGCCCTGTTGCCACGTCTAAACCAGCGAAATGATCGACCCATTTCACCTTTTCCGTCTTGGCGGGAACAAAAGCCTCATTCGCCACAGGTGTGTCGTCATCCAGCGCAAAGAACGTATCAATCACAGGCAAATCGTACTTGCGGCAGAAATCCAAATCCCGCTGATCATGCGCAGGACAGCCAAAAATCGCACCCGTGCCGTAATCCATCAGGATAAAGTTCGCGATCCAAACGGGCAGTTCTTGATCGGCATACAACGGATGCTTCACCCGAATCCCCGTATCCATGCCCAGCTTTGGCGCGGTCTCAATCGCCTCTTCCGTCGTGCCACCCTTCCGACACTCCGTAACAAAGGCCGCCACATCCGCGTTTTCCGCCTCCAACTGTTTCGCAATCGGGTGATCAGGCGAAATGCCGACAAAGCTCGCACCGTTCAACGTATCAGGCCGCGTGGTATACACCTCAATCTTGTCCCCACCATCCACACGATCAAAGGCAAACTCCAAGCCACGGGATTTCCCGATCCAGTTACGCTGCATTAGGCGAACCTTATCAGGCCAGCCCTCAAGATCATCAATCGCGCTCAACAATTCCTCGGAAAACGCGGAAATCTTGAAAAACCACTGCGTCAGCTCTTTACGCTCAACC
>CALLAV010000159.1 GCA_938001995.1 uncultured Amylibacter sp.
TGCAGGCGCAGGGCTGCAACGGTGGCGCGTGCCATGCACAGATGTACACGATGGGCACTTTGCTGCGTCACGGGTCTGATGCACAAAAGGCAGCGTATCTGCCGAAGATCGCGTCAGGGGCGTTGCGGTTGCAGGCCTTTGGCGTAACCGAGCCGACCTCTGGTACAGATACGGGGGCGTTGAAAACCACGGCGGTGCGGGATGGGGATGATTATGTCATTAATGGGCAGAAAATCTGGACCAGCCGCGCAGAGCATTCCGATTTGATGCTGTTGCTGGCACGCACGACACCGCTGAGCGATGGAATGAAAAAGACCGCTGGCCTGTCGGTGATCCTTGTGGACATGCGCACCGCCAAGGACAACGGCCTGACCATCCGCCCAATTCGCACAATGATGAACCACGCCACCACCGAGGTGTTTTTCGATAATCTGCGCGTGCCTGCCAAAAATCTAATCGGCGAAGAGGGCAAAGGATTTAAATACATTCTGACTGGCATGAATGCTGAACGCATACTGATCGCAGCGGAATGTGTCGGGGATACGAAGTGGTTTATCCAAAAAGCCACGTCCTACGCGAAAGAGCGTCACGTTTTTGGGCGCCCCATTGGGCAAAACCAAGGGGTGCAATTTCCGATCGCAAAGGCCTATGCCAACATGCGCGCGGCGGACTTGATGGTGCAAGAAGCGCTGCGCCTATACGAGGCTGGCGAAAACCCGGGCGCAGAAGCGAACATGGCCAAGATGCTCGCGGCGGATGCGTCGTTTGAGGCAGCAAACATGTGTATCCAAACCCACGGCGGTTTTGGCTTTGCAGAGGAATACGACATCGAACGAAAGTTCCGCGAAACGCGGCTCTATCAAACCGCACCGATTTCGACCAACCTGATTTTGTCTTACCTAGCAGAGCATATTCTGGGCTTGCCACGATCCTATTAAGGTGATTTTAATTTCCGTGTAAAAAAGTCGGAAATAATTACCTTATTATTTCACTCAGGTATTGCGAAGTGAAATTTTCTTTGCTATCCGAGTCGCATCGGGACCAAAGGAGAACCTAAATGTACCGCACGCTGTTTACCGCATTTTGCGCCGCTTCAATTCTTGGCACAACTGCCCAAGCTGATGAAATCACAGTATATTCTTATCGCCAGCCAGAGCTGATCAAACCCCTGTTTGATGCGTTCACAGCCGAAACCAACATCGACGTTAACGTGTCATTCCTCAACAAAGGTTTGGTTGAGAAGCTGCAAGCCGAAGGCGACCGCAGCCCTGCAGATCTGATTATGACGGTTGATATTTCCCGTTTGAACAGCGTTGTTGAGGCTGGCGTCACCCAACCCGTCGTATCCGAGGTGATCAACGCAAACATCCCAGCAGAATTCCGTGACCCTGATGGTCAGTGGTTTGGCCTGACATCCCGCGCGCGGATCGTTTATGCCTCCAAAGACCGTGTGGCAGATGGCGAAGTGACCACTTACGAAGACCTCGCTTCTGACAAATGGAAGGGCCGCATTTGCATCCGCTCTGGCACGAACGCCTATAACCTCGCGTTGACGTCTGCGGTAATCGCGCATCACGGCGAAGAGGCTGCGAAAGGCTGGCTTGAAGGCGTTAAAGCAAATCTCGCGCGCAAGCCTTCCGGCAATGACCGTGCTCAGGTCAAAGCGATCCACGCGGGCGAGTGTGATATCTCGGTCGGGAACACATACTACATGAAGAAAATGCTCGAAAACGAAGAGCAAGTGGCCTGGGCCGACAGTGTTCGCATCGTATTCCCGAGATTCTCAAACGGTGGCACGCACGTAAACTTGTCTGGCATGGCTCTGACCAAATCCGCGCCAAACAAAGACAACGCTATTAAGCTGATGGAATGGCTAACAGGAGACGAAGCCCAAGCCATCTACGCCGAACAGAACGGTGAATATCCGTTGAAGCCCGGTGCTGAAACATCTGAATTAGTGAAAAGTTGGGGTGAATTGGAAGCCGATGACAAGCCATTGATTGAAATTGCCAAACTGCGTCCTGCATCCCTGAAACTGGTCGAGCAAGTCGGTTTCGACGAATAAGCAACCACACCGCGTCAAAGGCCCTGCGCAGGAAACTGTGCGGTGCCTTTTTTGTTTTCCTTGACAGAATCGTGGCTTTGCGTGAATTTCTTTACTGACCAGTAAAGAAAGTTTCCCATGTTGCAAGAACGGATCGAAGGCAAATGGCTCGCGTCATTCAGGCGGGTGTTCGCGCTGAACGGGATCGGGCAGGGCACCACTGTTGCCCTTGTGTCGGAAACACAATCACGTCCCGTGTTGGTGCATTTGGCAGAGCTCGCCTTGTATGATCTGGGCGCGGATTTCTGCATGTTGAAAATGCCAACGCCGCCCCAAACCGCACCCGTTCCTGTCAAAGGCACAGGCACATCGCTTGCCATTGCGCACAACCGCGCAGCGATTGAGGCGATGAAGGCCTGCGAAATCGTCGTCGATTGCACGGTTGAGGGCATGATCCATTCTCCCGAATGGCAAGAAGTTGACTCCGCGGGCGCACGCATATTGGTTGTCACCAACGAACACCCCGAAATTTTGGAACGCACCGAACCCTTTGCAGAACTGGGACCAAAGGTCGATTTAGGGGTTCAGATGTTAAACGAAGCCCGCGGAATGCGGGTCACGTCAAACGCAGGCACGGACCTGATCGTAGACCTGAGCGACGCGCCCTGCGGTGGCACTGCGGGCTTTGGCACGACTCCTGGGCATGTGGCGCATTGGCCGGGGGGGCTTTGCCTCGCATTTCCGGGCAA
>CALLAV010000160.1 GCA_938001995.1 uncultured Amylibacter sp.
CGCGACGTGATCCTTGCGGCGCAACCAACGAAATCCTTCGTCGGACTGGAGGAGCTGGGCGCATTAACCGTATTCCTGTGCAGTGATGCAGCCAAGTCGATCACTGGTGCGTCATTGCCCATAGATGGCGGTTGGACAGCCAAATAGGCGTAACCATCTGATAATGCATTGTATAAATATTAACATAATATTCATTATGCGATTAATGGGTGACTAAAACCGACTACGGAAAAACACACCCCTGCGCTGGATCATTCGCCTGTTTGCCCCATATATCAGTGACGAAGACCACTGGGGAAAACCACGCTTATGAAACTTAGACTTATCCTCGGTGATCAGCTGTCCCAGTCGATCTCGTCACTCAAAGACGCTGACATGGACACTGACGTGATCCTAATGTGCGAATTGCGCACTGAAGCGACCTACGTCAAACACCACAAAAAGAAGATTGCGTTTCTGTTTTCGGCCATGCGCCACTTTGCGGCAGATTTGCAGGATCAAGGCTACACCGTGCGCTACACGCGGTATGACGATCCTGACAACAGCGGAAGCTTTCTGGGCGAAGTCAAACGCGCGTTGGCGGACACTGGCGCGACGGATGTTGTGGCCACCTACCCCGCCGAATACCGTTTGACGTCAGAGTTTGACACTTGGGCCGACACGCTTGATGTGCCTTTAGAATTGCGTGCAGATGATCGCTTTCTATGCTCCACGTCCGACTTCGCCGCGTGGGCCGAGGGGCGCAAACAATTGCGCATGGAATATTTCTACCGCGAAATGCGGCGCAAATTCAGTGTGTTAATGGATGGATCTGACCCTGTTGGCGGGCAATGGAACTATGACGCGGAAAACCGCAAACCGCCAAAAGACGGGCTGAAGGTTCCAGAACCAAAAGGGTTTGAACCCGATAACATTACCAAGGACGTGCTGACATTGGTTGAGGCCGAATTCAGCGACCATTTTGGCGACCTTCAGCCCTTTCCCTTTGCGGTCACGCGCATCCAAGCCATTGAAGTGCTTGATGATTTTATAACGGACCGCCTGCCCCAATTTGGTGATTTTCAGGATGCCATGATCGAAGGCGAGCCGTGGATGTTCCACAGCCATATCAGTTTTTACCTCAATTGCGGGCTTCTGGATCCGTTGGAGTGTATTCAGAAGGCAGAAGCGGCCTATCACGCCGGCAATGCGCCTTTGAACGCGGTCGAAGGTTTCATTCGCCAAATCCTGGGCTGGCGCGAATATGTGCGGGGTATTTATTGGCTGAAAATGCCCGACTATAAATCCCAAAACGCGCTGAACGCCACACGCGCCCTGCCCGATTTTTTCTGGACCGCCGACACGCAGATGAACTGTTTGCGTCAATGTGTTTCAGAAACGAAAACAAATGCTTACGCCCATCACATCCAACGGCTTATGGTGCTTGGGAACTTTGCTTTGATTGCTGGATTACATCCAGATGAGGTGAATGAATGGTACTTGCTTGTCTACGCGGATGCTTACGAATGGGTTGAATTGCCCAATGTGTCGGGCATGATCCTGTTTGCGGATGATGGGATGCTGGCTTCAAAACCCTATGCGGCCAGTGGCGCGTATATCAATCGCATGTCGAATTACTGCAAATCCTGCCGATATAAGGTAAGCAAGAAAAATGGACCCGACGCCTGCCCTTTCAACTATCTCTACTGGGATTTTCTGGAACGAAACGGCGAAAAGCTGCGGGGCAACCCACGTATGGGGCTGATTTACAAAAATCTGCATCGCATGAGCGACGAAAAACGCGCCGCTGTGCGTGATGACAGTCAGCGGTTCTTTCGGGCTTTGGATGCAAATGAAAAAGTCTGATTTACCACAAAAAACATGTGTCGTTTGTGGTCGTCCGTTCACCTGGCGCAAAAAGTGGAAAGACGTCTGGGATGAGGTAAAATACTGCTCTGAAAGATGCCGTCGCGGCAAGGCAAGCCGTACACCAGAAAGTTGATATTTGTTGTAAATCAGTCTGTTGTTGGGCGACCTTCAACAGCGAATGCCGCGAGTTTCTTTTATAAACCCTGTATGAGCAATTGACATAAATTGCCACCTGTTCCAAGGTTTGCACCTTACAACACCGCCCGTTTGGAACCCTCTTTGACAGACACTGCTGCCACACCCGTTATTGAGCTGCGCAATATCCACAAAAGCTATGGCGATCTTGAGGTCATCAAAGGTGTGGATCTGACTGCGCACAAAGGCGATGTGATCGCGCTGATCGGGTCGTCTGGTTCGGGTAAATCGACCCTTCTGCGCTGTGTGAACCTGTTGGAAACTGCGCAGCAAGGCGACATCGTTATCGGTGGTGAACCTGTCACGTGGGACCGCGATGACGCCAATCGCCAACCCAAAGACGCGGATCAAGTGCGCCGCTTTCGCACCAATCTTTCCATGGTATTTCAACAGTTTAACCTTTGGTCGCACCTAAGCGTTCTGCAAAATGTGATCGAAGCACCCGTGACTGTTCTGGGCCGTGAAAAAGCAGAAGCAACCAAACTCGGGCAGGCTCTGCTCGACAAAGTGGGTATCGGGGACAAGGCCGATATGTACCCGTCCCAACTGTCAGGCGGGCAGCAGCAACGGGCCGCCATTGCGCGCGCTCTTGCGATGGAACCCTCCGCGATGCTGTTTGACGAACCCACATCTGCCCTTGATCCAGAAACCGAAGCCGAAGTTGTCACCGTCATCCGTGACCTCGCCGCCGAAGGGCGCACGATGCTTTTGGTGACGCACGACATGAAAATGGCCCGCGATGTGGCAAACCATGTTATCTTTCTTCATCAAGGTGTGATCGAAGAACAAGGCACCCCTGACGAGGTGTTTAATCAAACAAAATCAACGCGGTTGCAGCAATTCCTTAGCTCAACCCACTAACCAAAACCAACCAAGTTCAACCAGGAGAAACCACATGAAAAAACTACTACTTGCAGCGGCCGTGTCCGCACTCGCAACAGGTGCAGCATGGGCCGATACAGTTCGTATGGGCACCGAGGGCGCCTACCCTCCCTACAACTTCATCAATGACAAAGGCGAAGTTGACGGGTTCGAACGCGAGCTGGGCGACGAGATCTGCAAACGCGCAGAACTGGATTGCACATGGGTCACAAACGAATGGGACAGCATCATTCCGAACCTTGTGTCTGGCAACTATGACACCATCATTGCAGGCATGTCCGTAACGGCAGAACGCGACGAAGTCATTGATTTCACAAACGAATACATCCCACCGTCCCCATCTGGCTACGTTGGCTTGGCTGACGGTTCTGTTGACGTGATGAAAGGCATCATTGCCGCACAAACCAACACGATCCAAGCGGGTCACGTTGCTGCCTCTGGCGCGACGCTCGTGGAATTTGCAACGCCTGACGAAACCATCGCTGCTGTGAAAAACGGCGAAGCAGATGCGGTTTTGGCTGACAAAGACTTCCTCGCGCCAATCGTGGCTGAGAGTGGCGGCATGTTGGCATTTGTGTCTGACGATGTTGCCATCGGTGGCGGTGTTGCCATGGGCATGCGTGAAAGCGACGGCGAATTGAAAGCCAAAATGAACGCGGCAATCGATTCCATGAAGGCGGACGGCACATTGAACACAATGCTCGCCAAATGGTTCGAAGAGAACGCACCTCAGTGGTAAGCTGATCTTTGGGGCGGCTGCGCATGTGGCCGCCCTACCCCTTTGATATTCAACACGTAATCCAGCACACAGGGCCAAACATCCATGTTTGAAATTTGCGCAGACCCGCGCAGCCTTGAGGGGCTTACGTGGCTCTCTTGTTACCTCACCACCCCAAAACATTCGGCGATGTATTTCAGCATTCTGACGGTGCTTGGCATGTTGCTTGCTGTTGTTCCGCCCATTTTGATGCTTGGGTTTGCCGGTGCATTGGCACGACGTTCCAAGATCGCACCCATTCGCTGGTTTGGGCTTGGCTACACGTCCATTGTGCGTGGCGTGCCCGATATCGTGTTTTTTCTATTCTTCCCCATCGCTCTGGATCAAGCGGTTGAATACATCCGCCATAAGATAAAATGTAGCGATGTTCTGGAACCCATCTATCAAGGCAATGATTTTGTGGTTTGTCAGGCTGCGAAAATGCCGCTTGGCACATCAGATCAATTCTATCACGAGGCTTGGGGCTTTTCGCTCGCCGTGATCACGTTTGCCATCGTGTTTGGCGCTTTCACCGCCAACACGTTGCACGGCGCTTTGAACGCTGTGCCAAAGGGTCAGTTGGAAACCGCCCGTGCCTTTGGCATGTCGGAACGGCAAACCTTTTGGCGCGTTCATATGCCCCAAATGTGGGTTTATGCCCTGCCCGGCCTGTCTAATCTTTGGATGATCCTGATCAAAGCCACGCCGTTGTTGTTTTTGCTGGGTGTCAAAGACATCGTTTATTGGGCCAAAGAGCTTGGCAGTATGAAAACGCAGGTCTATGCCTATGCCCACCCCGATTGGCGTGTCTGGTATTTCTTGGCGTTGTTGGTGTTTTATCTGTTCCTGACGTGGATCAGCCAGCGGGTGTTTGACCGTATCTTTGCGCGTGCATCACGCGGCATGGCGGTGGCGACATGAGCTGTGCGCAGACCTTTTCCGACTATGCCTTTCGGTCTTTGGGATACGGCGAACGGCTTTTGCCCAAAACCGATATCACCTTTTGCGAACAGGTTGTCCTGATCGGCAGCGGCATGATTTGGAACGTTTATTTTGGCGTCCTTGCCATCATCTTCGGCTTTATTTTCGCCACGGCCCTTGCCTTTGCCCGTGTCAACGGTGGTGCGGTTCTGCGTTGGCCCGCTGATATTTTTGTCTTTGTGTTTCGCGGTTCGCCGCTGTTTATCCAGTTCTTTTTTGCCTACGAATTGTTTGTTCAAATCCCGCGTATGGGCTTTGAATGGGACCTGGGGTTCATGGTTCTGTCCGCGCAAACAAGCTGGCTGACGAAAGCATGGCTCGGCGCGTTGGTGGTGCTGTTTTTGAACACCTCCGCCTATAGCGCCGAGATTTTCACAGGGGCGCTTCGGGCCGTTCCAAAAGGCGATGTTGAGGCGGCGAACGCGTTTGGTATGAACGGACGGACCAAATTCCGCCGCATCGTGTTCCCCACAATGTTGCGCCTTGCCTGGCCGTCTTATTCGAACGAGGCGATATTTCTGTTTCACTCCACCGCGTTGATCTTTTTCTCTGGCTTTCCTGCATGGCGGCGCAAGGGCGACGGGCTGTATTACGCGAACTACTTTGCGGAAAACACGTTCAACCCCTTCGTGGCTTACCCCATTGTCGCGGTTTATTTCATCCTGCTCACGCTGCTGATCGTTGGCTTCTTTGGGCTGGTTAACAAACGGTTGAACAAGCATATCCCTGATGCGCCCAAGGTGAAATTCCGCTTTGCTACGGTCATTGGCCGGTAGGTTTGCCTAAATCCGACAGACAATAAGACGCAAATAGGCAGGTGGATGCTTGCAAGCTGTGATTTCCTGAACCCAGCAGCGGGGAGGCAGCCATGAACAAACATTTTTCAGAAACGCGCAAGATTGACCCAACCAAAGGCGCGACCCTGCCCGATGGAACGCCAAATGATGCGGACCGTGTGGAAATTGGGCCAACACAACTGGCGTTTAAAGAATGGGAGGCCGCAGGGCTGACCTTGCCGAACCTGCAACGGATGCGCGAATTTCGCCATGCCCGTTTGACCCAACACGTGGTCGACCGCGATTATGGCGGTGTGTTGATGTTTGATCCCATGAATATTCGCTACGCCACGGACACCACAAACATGCAGCTGTGGAACATGCACAATCCGTTTCGTGCGGTGCTGGTTTGTGCCGATGGATACATGGTGATTTGGGATTACAAGAACGCGCCGTTTTTGGCGGATTTCAACCCGCTGGTGCGCGAGAGCCGCTCTGGGGCGTCGATGTTCTATTTCTCTTCTGGTGACAAGATCGAGGAAGGCGCAGAAAGCTTTGTGGGCCAAGTGAAGGACCTGATGCGTGAACACGGTGGCGGAAACAGCCGTCTTGCCGTGGATAAGATCATGGTCCCCGGATTGCGGGCCTTGGAACGTGCTGGGTTCGAGGTGATGGAAGGCGAGGAGGTCACGGAAAAATCCCGCTCGGTGAAGGGTCCAGATGAAATCCTGGCTTTGCGCTGCGCGCAGCACGCCTGCGAAACTGCCTGTTTTGAAATGGAAAAGGCCGCTCGTGCTGGGGTTCCGCAGGGCAATATGTCAGAAGATGACATTTGGGCTGTGCTGCATGCGGAAAACATCCGTCGTGGTGGCGAATGGATCGAAACGCGGCTGCTTGCGTCGGGTCCACGCACAAATCCTTGGTTTCAGGAATGCGGCCCACGGATCGTGCAGAACAACGAAATTGTGGCGTTTGATACGGATCTGGTGGGCGCGTACGGCATGTGCGTCGATATCAGCCGCACGTGGTGGATTGGCGATGAAAAGCCCCGTCCCGATATGGTCGATGCCATGAAGCACGGACACGAGCATATCATGACGAATATGGAGTTGTTGAAACCTGGCGTGCCGTTCAAGGACCTCGTTTTCAAAGGACACCAGTTGGATGCGCAATACAATCGCCTGAAATACGGCTGTCGGATGCACGGTGTTGGGCTGTGTGATGAATGGCCGCTGATCGCCTACCCTGACCAATACGTCGAAGGCGCGTTTGAGTACGAGCTGGAAGCGGGTATGTTGCTGTGTGTTGAAGCTCTGATCAGCCCAGATGGTGGGGATTTCTCAATCAAGCTGGAAGATCAGGTTTTGATTACCGAAGACGGTTATGAAAACCTAACCACCTATCCTTTTGATCCTGCTTTAATGGGGCATTAACTGGGCGTTCACCCACTGCTTAAACGCAAAAAAGGCGCCGAAAAGGGCGCCTTTTTCGTTTGTTTTAGATGGATTAGCTTGCTGTTGCAGGCTTTTGTTCGCCTTCTGCGGCGTCCGCGTAAACGATCAGCGGCTCTGCCTCGCGGCGTACGGCTTCTTCGTTCACAACCACTTCTGCAACATTCTCAAGCCCTGGCAGTTCGAACATTGTATCGAGCAGGATGTCTTCCATGATGGAGCGCAACCCGCGTGCCCCGGTTTTGCGTTCAATCGCGCGTTTGGCGATGGCTGACAGCGCGTCATCTGTGAATTTCAGTTGCGCGTCTTCCAGCTCGAACAGGCGTTGGTATTGCTTAACCAGTGCGTTCTTTGGTTCAGACAGGATTGTAACCAGCGCGTCTTCGTCTAGGTCCGTCAGCGTTGCAATTACGGGCAGACGGCCGACAAACTCTGGGATCAGGCCGAATTTCAACAGATCTTCTGGCTCGAGGTCCGTGAACACTTCGCCCACGCCGCGGCTGTCTTCTTCTTGCACATCCGCACCAAAACCGATGCCAGAGCCTTTGCCCCGTTGGCCGATGATCTTTTCGAGACCTGCAAATGCACCACCACAGATGAACAGGATGTTGGTTGTGTCCACTTGCAGGAATTCCTGCTGTGGATGCTTGCGCCCGCCTTGCGGAGGAACAGAGGCAACCGTGCCTTCCATGATCTTCAACAGCGCCTGTTGCACCCCTTCCCCGCTGACGTCGCGGGTGATGGAAGGATTGTCAGACTTGCGCGTGATCTTATCAACTTCGTCGATATAAACGATGCCGCGTTGTGCGCGTTCCACGTTATATTCAGATGCTTGCAGCAGTTTGAGGATGATGTTTTCCACATCTTCCCCCACGTAGCCTGCTTCGGTCAGTGTGGTTGCATCTGCCATCGTGAACGGCACATCCAGAATACGTGCCAGTGTCTGCGCCAGCAGCGTCTTACCGCAGCCCGTCGGACCGATGAGCATAATGTTGGATTTCGCCAGCTCAATTTCGGAATTCTTCTCGGCGTGGTTCAGACGTTTATAGTGGTTGTGCACCGCCACAGACAGAACCCGTTTTGCCATCGACTGACCAATGACATAGTCATCCAGAACCTGACAAATTTCTTGTGGTGTCGGAACACCTTCGCCCGATTTGACGAGGCCGGATTTGGCCTCTTCGCGGATGATGTCCATACACAATTCAACACATTCATCGCAGATAAAGACCGTTGGCCCCGCGATTAATTTGCGTACTTCATGCTGGCTTTTGCCGCAAAAGGAGCAATACAGCGTGTTTTTCGCGTCGCCATTGCTTGAATTTGCCATTTGAATTCTCCGCTCTTTTACTTGCCCGATCCCACGTCATCGCGCAGGTTAGCTGGTGTTTTTCGCCCAACTTTTTGCCACCGTATGGCAGAAATAAACTGGGTACAATGCCAATATTATAACGATTTACTCAAACGATTTCACGAACTGAGAACATATCAGACAGTAGTCCATGCCCGCGATTGGACATGGATTACTTAATATGTATTCCTAAACAAACCTTTTAGATTTTCTTAGGCGTCTTCGGAACCTTCTTCGCGCTTTTGAACGATTTCGTCGATCAGACCCCAATCTTTGGCCTCCTCGGCGGTCATGAAGTTGTCACGATCGAGCGCTTTTTCAACGTTTTCAATGTCTTGGCCGCAGTGTTTGACATAGATGTTGTTGAGGCGATCTTTCAGCTCAAGGATTTCCTTTGCGTGCAGCGCAATATCGGACGCCTGCCCTTGGAAACCGCCAGACGGCTGATGCACCATGATGCGCGAGTTTGGCAGGCTGAACCGCATACCAGGTTCGCCAGCTGCCATGAGCAAGGAGCCCATCGAGGCCGCCTGCCCCACACAAAGGGTCGAAACCTTCGGGCGGATGTACTGCATCGTGTCGTAAATCGACAGACCAGAGGTCACGACGCCACCTGGGCTGTTGATATACATCGCAATGTCTTTGGTCGGGTTTTCCGCCTCTAGGAACAGCAATTGCGCCACGATCAGCGTGGACATGCCGTCATGCACTGGGCCAGAAACGAAAATAATCCGCTCCTTAAGAAGACGGGAAAAAATATCATAGGCACGTTCGCCACGGGCGGTTTGCTCAACCACCATAGGAACGAGCGTGTTTGCATAGACTTCGAGTGGATCTCTCATTTTGGATAGCCTGTATTAGAGTTGTTTCGCACTAACAGTAGTTCGGTGTTTGGGGGGCTTCAAGGCGTCATTGATCGATAGCGAAATATACTCCTCGAACCGCATTTAAATGAAAGTCATTCAAAAGAACGCACAAATTTCCAAGCGGGGTTTCTGATTTTTTACTTCGGTTATCTTGACCATATTTGAAAGAGTTCGAAAATCGTGACCAATTTCACAGTAATTACTGGTTAGCGGCGTAAACCTAAGATCAGGTAAACGAGAGGAAATGAAAAATGATTATTCGAATTCTATTTTTTGGCGTTGCATTGGCTTTTGTGACCACGGCCCCAACTGTTTTTGCGCCCCAAACAACATACGCAACAGCAGGTAATTTACCCGAAGCAAAGAAATCTGACCGCAAACAAGTCAAAAAACAACGTGAAACCTTTGAAGAAAAAGCGAAACGAAAAAAGCTGGCGCGCGACAAGGTTAAAAAACTCAAGGCGTTGGATCGTAAGATCGTCAAAGAACTCAAGGCAGTTGAAAAGGCTGAAAAAGAAAATAAGCGCGCCAAAGAAATGCAGAAATTTTGGAAAGCCAAAGAGCGCGAATTGAAAAAGAAAAAGACATTCACCAGCGATGCCGAAGTGGACAAGCACTTCAAAGACATCGAGCAAGCCAAAAAAGAGATCAAAAATTATAAGAATCTAGAAAAAGGCAGCAAAAAACGTGCGGCCAAGCACCGTAAGAAGGCCCAATCCTTAGAGCGTGAAGCCCGCAATCTGCTTTAAACTCTCCCCCCTAAACAAAACGCAAAAGGGCGCCACATCGGGCGCCCTTTTCGTATTAGAAAGCGGTGAACTTAAGCGTCGTTTTCCAAATCCTCTACTGCTTTTTGCAGTTTCTCTTTGGTTGTGGACTTTTCTTTCACTTCGGCCAGTTCGATGATGTAATCAACGACTTTGTCTTCAAAGATTGGCGCGCGCATTTGCTGTTGCATCTGCTCGTTTTGTTGAAGGAATTCAAAGAACTGACGCTCTTGACCCGGGTACTGCTGGGCTTGCTGCATGGCGGCTTGCTGCATTTCCTGATCTGTCACGGTGATCTCTTGCGCCTGACCGATGTCGGCTAACAACAGACCCAAACGCACGCGACGCTCGGCAAGTTCTGTGTGCTCTTTAGTTGTTTCGATCTCTGGGTGGTCGTGGCCTTGAACCTCTGGATTGTCTTCGTGCCACAACTGATGCGCGATGGATTTCGCTTCGTTTTCAACGAGAGTCGGCGGCAGTTCAAAAGACACCAGCTTGGCCAGCTCGTCCATCAAACCGCGCTTCATGACCATGCGGGCCGCGCCGTTGTATTCTTCTTGCAGACGCTCTGTGATCTTGCCTTTCAAGTCAGCCAGATCTTCAGCTCCGAATTTTGTCGCCAACTCGTCATTGATTTCAGCGGCGGCTGGGGCTTTCACCTCGTTCACTTTACATTCAAAGACTGCGTCTTTGCCTGCAAGGTTCTCAGCTTGGTAATCTGCAGGGAAGCTAACTTTCACTTCGACATCGTCGCCTGCTTTTGCGCCGACCAACTGCTCTTCAAAACCCGGGATGAAAGAGTTGGAGCCGAGAACAAGCGGATAATCGTCTGCTTGGCCGCCGTCAAAAGCAACGCCGTCAACTTTGCCCAAGAAGTTGATCACAACTTGGTCGCCGTCTTTGGCTTTGGAACCTTTTTTGCGATCTTCAAAGTTTTGTGCGCTTTCGGCCAGATTGGCGAGCGCATCGTCAACATCTTTGTCGTCGATCTTTGCAACCA
>CALLAV010000161.1 GCA_938001995.1 uncultured Amylibacter sp.
AGCGGACCAATTGCCACCCAACTTGATTCCGCCTGACGCCACGGTCTGGACGGGTTTGGGCAAACATCTGGTGACGTATTACGTGCGTGGCGGTGCGTTGGTGAATTTTGTTGTGGCCGAGGAACGGGACAATTGGACGGAGTCTGGTTGGACGGAAACGGGCGACATTGATGTGCTGCGGGCTTCGTTTGCGGGTTGGCATCCCACTGTCGAAACACTGTTGAAAACGGCGCAAGAGGCGAACATTTGGGCGCTTTATGACAAACCTGTTCTGGATCGTTGGTCGGACGGTTCGGTTGTTTTGCTTGGGGATGCCTGCCATCCGACACTGCCTTTTGTGGCGCAAGGGGCGGCAATGGCGATCGAGGATGCTTATGTTCTTGCTGCGTGTTTGGACGGGGCGAATGACGTGCCGCGCGCGCTCAAACGCTATGAAATGTTACGCAAACCTCGCACCGCGATGCTGCAAGCCAAAGCACGCGGGAATGCGGACCTATTCCATTATCGCGGGCCGTTTGGCGGGCTGGTGTCGCGGGCCAAGCTGCATGTGGCACGCATGTTGCCCGCAAAGCTGGCGCTTAAGCCGTTCGATGCGATATATTCCTACGACGCAACGAAAGTGGTCGACTAAAGCCTTTCGCGAACCGCCTTAGGTGGTTTCAAACAGCGCGAACATGGCTTCGGCGGTTTTGTCGAAATCAAATTCCACTGACCAATCCCAATCCTTCGTGGCAGTCTCTGACACGAGGGCAGGTGGCCAACGCCCGATCAGGTTTTCAAAGCGGTCTTGGGGATCAAACGAACAGTCAAATGTCTGATATCTTTGACGAAGTTTTTCGACAATGTCGCTGGCCCGAACGGTGTAACCGTGCAGGTTGTAGGCGGGGTGGATCAGGCGTTCTGCATCTGCTTGGGCGATTTCGACGATGCTGCGGGTCACATCGTCCAAGAACAGCGCAGACATGGCGGTGTCAGGCGCAATCGGGAAGGTGAACGGCTCGCCTTTTGCGGCTGCTTTGAAGGCGTTTGATGCAAAAGCAGTCAGGGCTGCGTCGGGGGCGTAGGGTGATAGCACGAAAGGAAAACGCAGGCATCTAAAGTCAAGCCCTTGTTTTTCCTTAAGATAAACGCCCATACGCTCCACGGCCACTTTGGTTGCGCCGTAGATATTTTGGGGCCATTGTTCTGCGTCCTCTGGCAAAGGCGTTGGTAGATCGGGGCCGTATGTTGCAACGGTTGACGCGAAAAAGAAGGGGCCTGCACCATATTCCAGAGCCAGACGCATCAGCACCACAGAGGCGGTTGCATTCACATCCCACGCCGCCACAGGGTCCGCTTCGCTGCTGCCCGACAACATGGAGGCAAGGTGAAAAACCGCGTCTGGTTTGTGATCTTCAAAGACGTTTCGCAGCAAGTCGTGATCGCGCATATCGCCAAGGACAACGGCGTGACGCGCGTCGGTTTCGGGTCCGTCCGTGCCAGGAAGATCGAAGCTGATAACTTTGACGCCCTGATGCTCAAGGCGGGTCGCCACCAAGCGCCCAAGGTTGCCGTTGCCGCCCGTGATTAATGCTGTCTCAAAGCTCATGTCATCACCCAGATTAGATTCTATTTCAGGATCATAGGCCGCAGTGCGATGCAGTGAAAGCAATCACTTCAATTGTGTTGCAACGGCCTTACAAATTGCGGCGTGACGCAGGCGAAAAAACATGTGCGCCGCGCGTTTGTTGGGATGAAACGGGTCTTTAACCTTGCCCGATTTACGCTGGCGGAAATGACGTCGCACGCCTTGGTTTGCTTTGATGGTTTCAGGTGTGTAGCCATCCACAAAGGAACACCGATTGCCAGTCTCTGCAAAGGCCGTCTTTAGGTTTTCTTGGGCCTTAAGGCGTTGTTTTACCGTCTTTTTGTAATAGGTCGGCGCGGTGGTCATGAAGACGCACGGGATGTGGGCGGGCAGATGTTCAATGGTCGCTTTCACATCGCTGATCGCCGCGTCTTTGCTTCGCGCCCATGTGCCAGAGGAGTTGCCAAGGAAGGTCAGGAATAACAGTTTTGGATCGTAATAGTCAGGTTGAAACATCGTTTCGAACGCCGACTTATTGGGCGCACAAAACTGATAATCCTGCCCTTGGCCGATTTGTGCATAGATGTTGTCTGAACGGTTCACCGTTCCATAGGTTCCCGCGTTCACGCGCCATTTTGGATCTACTGTGCAAATAGCGCGTTTGCCCGATTTACTGCGCCGCGTCCACGTCCCCAAAGAAGAGGACCGCACACCAATAACGGCCACGGTTTGATCCCCAAGCTTGTCAGAGACTTTTGGTTTAAATCCACAATTTTCGACCAGATTCTCAAAGAAATTCAGAAAACTTGGCCCTGCCCCAAAAGGGATCTGGCTGTCGCCGAGGATCAAGATATCTGGAGAGTTAAACGCGGTCTTGTGCGGGTTTGTGTCCGCTTGCGCAGTGCCAAAGACGCCAAACGCTGAAAAGACCGCAAGGGCGGCGAGAGATGTTGGAAAATTCAAGCGTCTTGTCTCTGTCTTTGGTGTTCATTGCAGATAGCTTGATATGATCACCCACGCAAAATGATTATTTTGTGATCCACGGCCTGCTCAATTTCGTGTGATGCGGGGTGTGCGTTGCATGTGTTTCCTGCAACACTGCGCAAACGTTACACGAAAGGTGATCCTATGAAACGACTTCTTCCCCTTGCTTTTGTCGCTATGACACTCCCCACATTGGCATTTGCGGGGCCTCAGTACCTCGATGAAACGGGTTTTGCTGTGTCGGGCCATGATGTGGTTGCCTATTTCGATTTGAAACAAAACGCAGTGGGTCAGGATCAGCCACCCGCGGTGAAAGGCAATGCCGCGATTACCGCTGAACATAACGGTGCGACTTGGGCGTTCTCGTCCGAAGAGAACCGCGATAAGTTTGTGGCCAACCCAGAGGCGTTTGTGCCTCAGTACAACGGCCATTGCGCGTATGGCGTGTCAAAAGGCGGCAAAGTCCCCGCAAACCCGCAGTTGTGGCGTATTGTGGACGGGAAGCTGTACCTGAACGTGACCAAAGACGTGGTTGGGTTTTGGGAAGAGAATATTACTGGCAATTTGAAAATCTCCGAAGCGAAATGGCCAAAGTTGGAGCCGCGCAAAGCGTCTACGCGGACGATTCCGTTCTACTCTTCAGAAGCGCCGATCAAGTAAGGGCGGAGGTTATGACCCCTGTATTAAGCCGTCGCGCTGTTGTCTTTTTGGGGGCTGCTGTTTTGGCGGCCCCTGCTTTTGGCGATACGACAGCGCAACTGATCGCCAGCAAACGGGTCTCGGTTGAGGATGCGTATGAGCTGGCCGCCGATGGTGCCATCACGCTTGTGGATATCCGCCGCCCTGATGAATGGGCGTCAACGGGTGTGGGGCAAGGCGCGCACCCGCTTGACATGCGGCGCAAGGATTTTCTTGTGGCCCTCGACACGCTGGTGGATGGGGATCGCAACCGACCCATTGCAGTGATGTGTGCTCGTGGGGTCCGATCCAAGTGGTTATCTAACCAGTTAACAAACGCAGGCTTTACGCAAATTATTGATGTGCCAGAAGGCATGCTCGGGTCCAAAGCGGGGCCGGGTTGGCTGCGCACGGGCCTGCCGACCAGCAAATAAAGGCTCATGATGTTTCGCTTATTCTGCGCCGCCCTGTCGGTTTTGACTTTTGCCTCAAGCGCGCGGGCCGATTGTGCAGATGTCGCGGGCTCGTGTACTGTGCCGATGGGCAGTTACGAAATTATCTTGCCTGATCAACCACTGAACGCGCCGATTGTAGTGTACCTGCATGGCTACGGTGGTAACGGCAAAGGGGCCCTGCGCCAAGCCCATATCGCCAAGGTGTTTCAGGATCGCGGCTATGCGGTCCTTGCCCCAAACGGGATGCGACGCGGAGGGGACGGACCCACGATCTGGAGCTTTCATCCAGACATGCCCAAACTGCGCGATGAGGTTGCTTTTTATGAAGAAACGCTAAGCGATGCGGTCAAACGATTTGGTCTGAACCGCGATCGCGTACTGCTGGCAGGCTTTTCCATTGGCGGGTCCATGGTGCATTACGCAGCCTGTCGCAGCCCCGACTTGGCGGCTGCCTATGCGCCTGTGGCGGGTAGTTTTTGGCGGCCCCATCCAAAGGAATGTGCTGGGTCGGTGAAACTATTGCACACGCACGGCTGGACAGACGGAACATTTCCACTTGAAGGGCGCATTGTTGGCAGTGGGTTTGCGCAAGGGGATGCTTTTGTGACCACCAGCATTTGGCGCGAAGCAAACACTTGCCGCCAACCGCGCGCAAAGAAGTTCAGCAAAACAGGCAAGTTCATGCGCCGCGCGTGGACCGAATGTGCTGATGACACAGCGCTAGAATTTGCGCTGTTTGATGGCGGTCACACCGTGCCAACAGGCTGGGCCGACATGGCGGCAGATTGGTTTGAGACAGTTGTGCCAAAGTGAGCCGCTTGAGTTGCGTCAAAAAATGTGGGACGTCACATTGAATATTTTACAGGACTGCCGTGATGACTGATCCCAAACGCACTGTCGATTACCTTGCCGAACGTCTTTTCGAGGCAGGCTGTCGCCGCGCCTATGGCATGCCCGGCGGAGAGGTTCTAACCCTTGTGGACGGTCTTGCCAAAGCGGGGATCGAGTTTGTTCTGGTCAAACATGAAAACAGCGCAGCGTTTATGGCGGAAGGGGATTACCACCGCACGGGCGCGCCTGGGATTTTGGTGGCGACCCTTGGGCCAGGTGCGATGAACGGCGTGAATGCTATTGCCAACGCTTTGCAAGACCGCGTTCCGATGATTGTGCTGACTGGCTGTGTGGATGCAGATGAGGCGCAGACCTACACGCACCAAGTTATGGATCACGGTGCGTTGTTTTCTGCAATTACCAAGCAAAGCTTTCGTCTGACGGTGGACAGCTGCGATATCATTGCGGATCGCGCAGTGACTGTTGCAACGGATCCACGGCCCGGCCCCGTGCATATCGACGTTCCGATTTCTGTTGCGAGCACTAAAGTGGCGCTGCCTATGCGGCGACGACGTGCGGATAAAAGCATCAGTATACCTGCGGATGGGCCTGATTTAGCGGCAGCGAAAGACATGATCGCCACGGCGAAACGCCCCGTTATGATCGTGGGTGTGGATGCTATGAACGAAGGTGCTGGCGGACCCATTCAGACCTTTTGTGAAACCTTCAATATGCCCTTTGTGACGACCTATAAGGCGAAGGGGATTGTGCCTGAAAGCCATCCCTTGTGTCTTGGCGGTGCGGGCCTGTCGCCCTTGGCGGACAGGTCGCTGATACCTTTTGTGCAATCGGCGGACTTGATTGTCTGTGCGGGCTATGATCCCATTGAAATGCGCCCGGGCTGGCGCGAGATTTGGAACCCGACGCGCACAAACGTGATTGATATCTCGCCTGTGGTGAATGACCATTACATGCACCAATCCACGTTGAGTTTTCTGACAGACACGGGGGCGACGCTTGATGTTCTGGCAAAAGGCGTAGCGTCGAACGACACGTGGCCAGCTGGTGAAATTGCACAGGTGCAGGCAGCGCTTGCAGCGGCGTTCCCAACAGATGACGCTTGGGGGCCTGCGGCTGTAATCGACACCTGCCGCCAAACCCTGCCAGACACAACGCTTGCAACTGCGGACAGCGGCGCGCACCGCATTTTGCTCTCGCAAATGTGGGCCTGCCACGAGCCGCGCGGTCTTATGCAATCCTCGGCTTTTTGCACGATGGGGTGTGCTGTTCCGCTTGCTATGGGCGCAAAGATTGCCTCGCCTGATCGCCCTGTGGTTTCGTTTTCGGGGGATGCAGGTTTCCTGATGGTGACGGGTGAATTGGCCACAGCACAAGAGATGGGGCTAAAGACCATTTTCGTGGTATTTGTCGATGCGAGCCTTGCACTGATCGAATTGAAACAACGCCAAAACCAGATGAAGAATCATGGCGTTGATTTCGGCCACCACGATTTCGCTGCGATTGGGCGTGCGTTTGGCGGGCAGGGCGTGTCCGTATCATCGCGTGAAGCGCTGGAAACGGCGCTAAAGGATGCGATGAACGCGGATACCTTCACCGTGATCGCCGCCGAGATTGACCGCACCGCGTATGACGGGCGTATTTAGGCGTAAGTCGTCTGAAAAATCAGCGTTTTTCTGAATTTTGGGACTGTTTCAAACACGGGCGTTCACATGCTCGTTATATTCTCGTTTGGCCCATTTGTTCCGTACGAAAACCAGTCTAAGCCGAGTGTGAACTCGCGAGGACGCATCATGCAAACTGACATTTTTGGCAACACTCTTTCTTTGGCAAATCCCGCCGCATGCTATGAATGGAACAAGATGCAATTGGGGTTCCTTGCACATGCTGCGGTGACGCCAACGCATTTGGCGGCTGTGCTGGAAGCAGAGCCAGATTTCGCACTGGCCCATGCTGCGAAGGGTTTGTTTTATCTGATGTTGGGAAGACGCGAGTTGATCCAAACGGCGCAAGACGCCTTCACGTCTGCACAAGCTGCATTGAAGAAACAACCTGCCACGCCGCGCGAACAAAAGTTCGTTCAGGCGCTGGGCCATTGGTTGAACAAACATCCAAAAGCATCGCGCGATTGTATGGAGGACGTGCTTCTACTGGCCCCAAAAGACGCGCTTGCCATGAAAATCAGCCACGCGATTTCCTTTATTCTTGGCGATGCGCAGGGCATGCGTACGTCGATTGAAGCTGTCATGCCCGCCTACGATGAAAGCCATGCTGGATACGGATATCTTCACGGCTGCTATGCGTTTGCGCTGGAAGAAACAGGCGAATATCAACGGGCCGAAGCAGCTGGAATCATGGGTATGGACTTCGCGCCAGACGATGCTTGGGGTCTACATGCTGTCGCGCATGTCTACGATATGACTGCCAATGCCAAAAGCGGTTTGCTGTGGTTGAACGGGCGCGAAAACGCTTGGGCCCATTGCAACAATTTCCGCTATCACGTTTGGTGGCACAAGGCGCTGATGCATCTGGATCAGGGCCAAGTGGACGAGGTGTTCGCGCTCTATGATCATGAAATCCGCAAAGACAAAACTGATGACTATCGTGATATTTCCAACGCCACGTCACTGCTAAGCCGGATGGAGCTGGAAGGGATCAACGTTGGCAACCGTTGGGAAGAGCTGGCGGATATTTCTGAAACCCGCACCGAAGACGGCTGCCTAATCTTTGCCGATCTGCACTACATGATGGCGCTGGTCGGTGGGGACCGCGATGCGGCGATCCAGTCCATGATGACGCGCCTACATGCAGATGCTGGCGACAAAATAAGCGAGATTAACCAAGCCATGGCCGACCCAGGCTTGGCCGCTGCTGCTGGGCTCGAAGCTTTTGGCGAAGCGAATTACGAGGCCGCGTTTCAAAACCTATCCAAAGCACGCGCAACGATGCAGCTTGCAGGCGGCAGTCACGCGCAACGTGACGTGTTCGAACGTCTTACAATTGATGCGGGTATTCGCGGGGGCTATCTAAGCGAAGCACGCACCATTTTAAACGACCGCAAAGCACGACGCGGAGGAGCCGAGGACCGCTACGCCGCTGTTCGGTATGAGATGATTTCCGCCAGTTTGAATGGCAAGAGCACTGGACAACCCGTCGCCGCCGAATAAAACACCAGCCTTCTGCACCTGCTTTTGGACGCAATCCCAATGACACCCCAAACCGCCAACACCGCACAGCCAGCGCCCGTGAGCATTCGGGACCCGCGGCTCGATTTTTATCGGGGCATTGCGATGTTCATCATCTTGATCGCGCATGTGCCGGGCAACTTTTGGGCGCTGTGGATCCCTGCGCGTTTTGGTTTTTCTGATGCAACCGAGATTTTTGTGTTCTGCTCTGGCATGGCCTCTGCCATTGCCTTTGGCAAAGCGTTTGCAACGCGCGGTTGGTTCCTTGGCACCGCCCGTGTCGCGTTTCGGGTTTGGCAAGTCTATTGGGCGCACATCGCTGTGTTCTTTGCTATTGCCTTGTTGATGGCGACGTTGAACAGCACGGAATTGTTCAAGAAAGACTACATCGGTTCGCTGAATCTCTGGCCCTTTTTCAAGGACACCGCGCCCAATTTGATTGGTCTGATGACGCTGACTTATGTCCCGAATTATTTCGACATTCTGCCGATGTATATCGCTATTCTGGCCCTGATGCCGTTTGTCGTAGGCCTTAGAAACATGCACGGCGCACTGGCGATTGTGTTTGTTTTGGTGCTGTGGCTCGGTGCGAATATGGGTTATCTTTGGATGCCAGCAGAGCCGTGGAGCGAACGCAAATGGTTCTTTAATCCGTTTGGCTGGCAATTGGTGTTCTTCACAGGTTTTGCGCTGATGTCAGGCTGGTTGCCGCAGCCGCCTTTGAACAAATGGCTGGTGGCTTTGGCGATTGTGATCGTTCTTGCAACTGTGCCGTTCGCATATTTCCGCGTGCTGCGCGCCTTTCCCGAATTCAAAGCGATTGCCGGGGACATCAAATTCCTGACCACCAAAACCGAGTTTGGTTTGTTCCGCTACATCCACTTCCTTGCGCTCGCCTACCTTGGCTGGGCCGTCGCGGGCGAGGGGGGGCAACGCCTTATCGCAAGAGGGCAAAGCGTTTTTGCCAAAGCATGGCGCGTGATTTTGAAAATCATTATGAAAGTCGGCCAGCAATCCCTTGCGGTCTTTGTTTTCTCGATGGTGCTCGCTCGCTTCATCGGCTTCATGTTTGACCAACTGGGACGGGACACTTGGACCGTGGTGGCAGGCAACCTCATCGGGTTTGTGTTGATCACCAGCATCGCTTATCTCGCAGGTTGGTTCAAATCCCAACCTTGGCGCGCGCGGCCAGCCAAATGAACAGTTTCACACCAATCCATCCCCTTCAAGGAACCGTGCGTCGCGCGGACGAATCCTTGGATATGACGGGGCAAGTTTGGATGCCACCGCGCAGTCCCTTAAGCATGCCGACGCAAGATTTTTCTTCAACATTTGTGGACACGCAGGTTACGGCGCCTCATACGCCTGTGCGTATTTGGTTGCGCCGTGGTGTGACGCTCGGCACGGCGGTCGTTGCAACGGTTGGCGTGGTTTCATGGCTCGCTGTAATGTTGGCGGGGGATGGCCTGACGGGGTTAGAGGCACTATGGCTCAGCCTCATTTTTGCAACGTTTCTTTGGATTGCCTTCACTTTCGTGTCCGCCTGTTTGGGCATGATCGTCGCTTTTCAGGGCGAAAAAGCCCAGCCACAAACGCCCCATACAGCGCTGAACGTTGCCGTGCTTTCGCCGATTTACAACGAAAGCCCAAGCCATGTGTTTGGCAACGTTGCTGCGATGCTGGAGCAGTTGCACAAAGTGCAGTCGCCACACAGCTACAGTTTCTTTTTGCTCAGTGACACGCAAGACCCGGATATCGCGTTGCTCGAAGAAGAGGCGATGTTGCATTTGCGTGCGCAGATGCGGTTCGACTTTCCAATCTACTATCGCCGCCGACGTGCAAATACCGATCGTAAAACGGGCAATTTGGCCCATTGGATTCAGAACTGGGGCGGGTCCTATGATGCGATGTTGGTGTTTGATGCGGACAGTTTGATGTCAGCAAATGGCATCCAGCAATTGACCGATACACTGGCGATTGATCCAACACTGGGACTGGTGCAAACCTGCCCGCGCTTGTTCGGCTCTGACACGCTGTTTGGGACCATGCAACAGTTTTCGAGCGCCGCTTTTGGCCTGTTCCCCGCATTAGGAGAGGCGTTTTGGTCAGATCGCGAAGCCAACTATCACGGCCACAACGCGATCATGCGCACTGCGGCCTTTGCGGCCTGTGCTGGACTGCCTTACCTCAAGGATCGCAAAGGCAATGACACCCTGATTTTTTCGCATGATTTTGTCGAAGCCTCGCTTTTGCGACGGGCAGGTTGGGGGGTGCGGATGGTTCCAACGCTGGACCCTACGTACGAGGAAACGCCAACCACGCTGATTGATTATATCTTGCGGGATCGACGCTGGTGCCAAGGCAACATGCAGCACCTGCGCATCATGTGGAGCCGTGGGTTTCACGCCGTATCCCGTTTTCACCTCGGGCAGAATGCGCTGACCTATCTGATGTCACCGTTGTGGTTTTCTCTGGTGATTATTGGTGCGATTTTGGGCACGTCGAATGGGGGCGGAATTCTGGCTTTCGTCGCCGGCGCACCCGCGTCAGAGTTTATCAGTTTTGCGGTTTTGCAGTCATCTGGTCTTTGGCTGCTTGCTATTGTTTATGCGCTTTTGATCGCACCCAAACTTGCGGGCGCGGCGCGCATTTTGGCGCGGGATCGTTTTGTGAAACCGTTCAAAGGGCGCATGATATTCACGATTGGCACGGTGTTGGAACTGATCGGTTCCATGGCCATTGCACCGATTTTGATGGTGCAGCAAACCAAAGCGATTATTGGCATTTTAATCGGCAAGCACGAGGTTTGGGGTCCGCAAAAACGGTACGGAGCACGCTATGGCATTGTGACCGTGCTGCGATTCCATTGGATCGAAACACTGCTTGGTGCGGTGTTAAGCATGGGTATGATTGGCGGTGTTGTTTCGCTGTGGTTGCTGCCCATCGCCGTCAGTTTGGTCGGCGCAGTTGGTCTATCGTTGTTGAGCGGATACAACCTTCGGGCCAAGACCAAGGCGCTGTTCGCGACGCCTTTTGAAACAGATGTTCCAGGTATCGTTGCCTTGGCACAAACCCATCAAGCAAAGATCGCAAACACCCCGTTTCACCTGCCGCCAACACAAATGGCGGCAGAGTAGATTACGGTTTCAAGCAGGTCGCGAATTGATCCGCAAGTCCATTGAGAACTCCGAGATAAAGACTTGGTCCAAGCGTTTGAGTCGCCCCAATAGGGTCGATTTGCGCACTTCGCACGGACGTGCCTTCGATGACCGTTTCTACCAATCCGCTGTTAAATTGCGCTTCGGTGAACACGCAAGTGACGTTCTTTTCGCTAAGAGTTTCACGAATTTGCGACAGTCGAGCGGGGCTTGGTTGGCTGGCATCGCCAATCGAGATTGATCCATCTGCGCGCAATCCGAAACGGGTTTCAAAGTACTGATAAGCATCGTGGAACACGATGAAATTCTGCCCCTCGCTTGGCTTTAATTTTGCTTCGATCTGCGTGATCGCACCGCGGATGTCGGCAATCGCCGCAGAGGCGTTTCGTTCGTAAGTCGCGGCATTTTCAGGATCAGCAGCGGAAACCTGTTTGGCAATCAACTCCACCCAAGTGATAGCATTTAACGGGTCGAGCCACGCGTGAGGATCGATCCCATCGTGGTCATGCGCGTGATCGTGATCATGATCATCGTGCTTTGTTTTATGCTCTCCATGCTCCTCGTGGTCGTCATGGTCCGCGTGTTCTTCATGTTTGGCGTGCTCGTCGTGATCTTTGTGTTCATCGTGGGCATCGGCGTCATGCTCTTCATGTTCAGAATGCTTGTCGCCAGTCGCAAATTCTTCAATGCTGCGAAACGCATAGGTTTGCGTCCCCTCGGCATCCAAAAGCGTGATGATTTCAGCGTCCTGACTGAGGTTGTCGAGCGATTTTTCCAACCACGGAGTCAATTCATGGCCCATCCAAAAGATCAGATCTGCTTTTTCCAAAGCGAGCGCTTGGGACGGGCGCATCGAAAACCCATGGGGTGACGCATTGGTTGGAACGATCACTTCGGGCGTGCTAACACCGTCCATCACCATCGCAGCGAGGGATTGGACGGGCGGAATATCCGTTACGACGCGTGGCGGTTCGGCCATGACAGAGGTTGAAAGGAGCGACCAAGCGGTCACAGACAGAAGAGCAGGGCGAGTGTAATAATATAACATGGTGGATTGATAGTTGTTACCTTATAACATATCAAGCGGGAAATTGAGAGATAGGTTCGCAGCCATGACGACAATTGGATTTGAGACGCACGACCACAGTGCCTGTATGCAGGGCAACATTGAAAAGGTCGCGGAACACTGCGCAAATGCGGGGTTGCAACTGACTCCTGTGCGCCGTCGTGTTTTAGAGATTTTGCTGCAAGAACATCGCGCTATGGGGGCTTATGACTTGCTGGACAAACTGCGGGCTGAGGGTCTTGGCTCGCAACCTCCTGTGGTGTATCGCGCGCTCGATTTTTTGGTCACCAACGGGTTCGCCCACAAGATTGAACGCCTCAATGCCTTTGTCGCTTGCACGGATCCCTCTGCGGATCACGCGCCGACATTCCTGATTTGCCGCGCCTGCGAATCTGTTGCGGAAACCCACACGCATTTGCAATCCGGCGTGTTGGCCCGCACCGCATCGGACGCAGGGTTCAAGATTGAACGCACCGTGATCGAAGCCGAAGGCATCTGCCCGAAATGCCAGTAAGACACCACATGACCCCCCTTGTTGAAGCCAAACACCTGTCCGTTGCGATGAACGGAAACGAGGTGCTGCACGGTGTTGATCTACGACTGGAGCCGAGCGAGATTGTCACCGTTGTTGGACCAAATGGATCGGGGAAATCCACCTTACTACGCAGCATTATTGGTGCGGTTCCGCTAAGCCACGGGTCCATTCGGTTAAAACCGGGCTTGCGGATCGGGTATGTCCCACAAAAGCTGCATATCGACCCGACCTTGCCGATCACTGTTGCTCGGTTTCTTAGCCTGCCGAAATCGGCGTCTGATCAGGACACGAACGCCGCGTTAGAGCGTGCGGGCGTTCGCGACCTCAAAAACCGCCAAATGGCGCGGTTGTCTGGTGGGCAATTTCAGCGTGTTCTTTTGGCGCGGGCGTTGCTTTCAAACCCGGAGTTGTTGATCTTGGACGAAGCCACACAAGGGCTCGATCAGGCTGGATCAGCGGCGTTTTATGCGCAGATTGAAGACATCCGCACAGAACTCGGGTGCGCCGTTTTGATGGTCAGCCACGAGTTGCACGTTGTGATGGCGGCATCGGATCGGGTGATCTGTTTGAACGGTCATGTGTGTTGTGAAGGGGCGCCTGAACATGTTGCTTCGGCCCCAGAATACCGCGCGTTGTTTGGATCTGGAACGCAAGGTGCGCTGGCGCTGTATCGCCACGAACACAATCACAGCCATGACCATGAACACTCCCACGAACACGAGGCAGCGGAATGAACCTGTTCGATAGTTTTCTGGTCCGCGCGGCACTTGCGGGCCTAGGAGTGGCCTTGGCCGCAGCGCCCTTGGGCTGTTTTGTGGTCTGGCGGCGCATGGCCTATTTTGGCGACGCGACAGCCCATGCGGCAATCTTGGGTGTCGCTCTGGCCCTTGCGCTGAACATTTCGATCATGGTCGGCGTTTTGGCCGTGGTTCTGGTGGCCGCGACGATTGTGTCGGGCCTGACAACCCGCGGCTATGCGATGGACACGCTGTTGGGCGTTATGGCCCATTCGGCTTTGGCGATTGGTCTGGTGGCGGTTTCGTTTTTGACAAATGTGCGCATTGATCTGATGGCCTATCTGTTCGGCGATATTTTGGCAGTCGGCAAGGTTGATCTGGCGGTGATCTGGGGCGGGGCGGCTATTGTGCTCGGCCTGATCGGGTGGCGTTGGTCGGCGCTGCTGACCACAACGCTGAACGCGGAATTGGCCCATGCGTCTGGCATTGATCCAAGGCGCGAACAGCTGATCCTGACCATTGCTTTGGCGGTGGTCATTGCGGTTGCAATCAAGGTCGTCGGTGTTCTGCTGATCGCATCTTTGCTGGTGATCCCAGCGGCTGCTGCGCGTCCTTTTTCCAGCACACCCGAACGCATGGCGGCGCTGGCGATGGGCATTGGAGCGCTTTCGGCACTTGGCGGTTTGTACCTCGCGTTTCAGTTTGACACGCCGACAGGGCCGACGATTGTATGCGTGGCTGCCACGTGCTTTACTTTTGCAAGCATCGTCGGGGCTGTCACCTCCAAGGCGTGATAAAGGATACAAACATGGCACATATTTGGGTGCGCGCAGAACAGCGCGCGTTTGAGCAGCGGGTTGGTTTGACGCCAAAAGGGGCCAGCGCACTTTTGGCGGCGGGTCATCAGGTAACGGTTGAGGAAAGCCAGTCGCGGGCCATTGGCATCGACGGATATGCAGATGCAGGGTGTGACATCGCACCAGAACTTGCGTGGATGACTGCGCCAGAGGATGCGGTGATTTTCGGGCTGAAAGAACTGGACGAGGACGGACCGGATCTACGCAACCGTCACATCATGTTTGGCCACGCCTACAAAGGGCAAGCGGACGGACCCCATTTGTTGAACCGCTTTAAGCGCGGCGGCGGG
>CALLAV010000162.1 GCA_938001995.1 uncultured Amylibacter sp.
TGCGGCGTGCGGCGCTGGGGGTTATTCGGTTGGTTTTGGAGAATGGGGTTCGGGTTGGGTTCAAATCGCGATTGAATGAGCAACTTTTAGAAGTTTCGGCTGCAGTTGGATACGAGTCACCGGACAACGGAATACGTTACAGAAAACGAATTCTTGAAGAAGGTTTACCGATCACCGGGGATGCAAAAAAAGAATGGTTGGAAACGTCTGAAGAAAAATCCAAGGACCTTCTCTCCTTTTTCCACGACCGTCTCAAGGTCTACCTCCGAGACAAAGGCATTTCCCACGATGTGATTGACGCTTGTTTGGCGATGCCGAACAATGATGATTTCACGCTGCTCGTGAAGCGGGCGGAGGCTTTGCAGGGGTTTGTATCCACAGATGACGGGACCAACCTGCTGCAAGGGTTCAAGCGGGCGAATAATATCCTGACGCAGGCCGAGGAGAAGGACGGGGTCGAGTATTCTTACGGCGCGGATGTGAAGTTTGCCGAAACGGACGAGGAACGCGCGTTGTTTGCAGCACTCGACACCGCCGAGGCTGCGATTGCGCCTGCGATGGAGGCCGAGGAATTCGGTGCGGCGATGACGGCTATGGCGGGGTTGCGTGGGCCGATTGATGCGTTCTTTGAAGCGGTTCAGGTGAACGCGGACAGTGAAACTGTGCGGCGCAATCGTTTGAATTTGCTGAGCCGTATTCGTTCGGTCATGGGGCAGGTGGCCGACTTTACCAAGGTTGAAGGCTAAGGCTGGCAATGCCAAAGGAACTCGGCAGTGTGTCATGTCTTTGTTACACATCATTGCTGCGGTGCAGAATGAATTTTCTAACTCGTTGTTCTTAAACATTTAACATGTTGAGGAATATGTTGCGCTTGCAGCATTTGCGGCCTAGTCTTTCCCTAAAATAAGAATGGGGATACTGGATCGCATGGCAGATTTCGCGGACATCGCTGAAATCACGGCGTCGGCTGACTTGCCGGCGGCTGAATACGGTGTGCGGGCCGAAGCGCTTGGTCAGTTGCTGACCGTTGGTATGCCAATTCCGCAAGGGTTTGCTGTGTCAAAAGCCGCTGTGCGCCGTTTGGCCGTGGGCGATGTGCCTGATCTTAGCGTTTTAGAAAATGTGCTGAAACCCGGGGTGCTGTATTCGGTGCGCCGTTCGCCAGAACAGCGTAATTGGGGCGGTCCTAGGGCCATTTTAAACATCGGCATGAACACCCAAACACGCGATATTCTGGCGCGTGACATGGGGTTGGACCGTGCGAACAATATCTATTGTCGCTTCATTCGCAGCTATGCGCTCAAGGTTGCGCGGCTGGACGAAGACGATCTGGAAGAGCTGGTTGAAGCGGAATTCACCAATCGCGGTCGTGATTACGGACGATTGGTGGATGCATTGTTGGAGTTCTATGAAGAAGAGCTGGACGAGCCGTTTCCACAAAACCCAATGGAGCAGATGCAGCATGTTCTGCGCGCGGTTGCACGCATGTGGGAAGGTACCACGGCGCGGATTTTGCGCACGGCACGGGGTGCGCCTGCGGATGCCGGGCTGGGTCTGATCGTGCAAGACATGGCTTGGGCTGCGGGGGATGGTGAATGCGGTGTCGGGTCCGCGCAATTCACAACACTTGCCACGGGTGAGGCGGGATCGCACGGACGGTATATCAGCGAAACGCATGGGCATGACGCGATTACAGGGCGTGGAGGCGAGCTGTATTTAGGCCGCGATGAACGGGGTTTGTCGTTGGAAGAAGCCGCCCCTGATGTGTTCGCACAGCTCAGGGATTTGGTGGGCAAAGCACGCAATGTTTTAAAAGACGAAGCGCAATTGCAGATTGCCGTACAAGACGGAAAAGTCTGGGTGCTTGATGTGCGGCCAGCGGATCGGTCGGGCCGCGCTGAGGTTGAGATTGCCGTTCAGTTGGTGGCCGATGGATTGCGCAGCAAAGAAGAGGCGTTGTTGACGGTGACGCCCGGATCGCTGACGGAGATGTTGCACAGGCACATTGATCCCAAGGCGCGTTACATGGTGATTACGTCGGGAATTGCGGCCAGTCCGGGTGCGAACTGGGGTAAGATTGTCTTCACCGCGGAGGCGGCGCAAGCGAGCGCGTCTCAGGGTGAGAATTGCATTTTGGTGCGCACCGAAACCTCGCCCGAGGATATTCGCGGGATGCAATCGGCGCAGGGTGTTCTAACCACGCGGGGCGGGATTACCAGCCACGCGGCGGTGATTGCACGTGGGCTTGGTCTGCCGTGCATTGTGGGGGCGTCAGATGTGGATATTGATCTGCGCCGCAAACGTTTTGAACTGCCAGACGGGCGCAAGTTTAGCGAAGGTGATGTGATCACGCTGAACGGGGCCACGGGCGAAGTGATCGAACGGGCCGTCGATTTGGTGGAACCTGATCTGGGTGGGGCGTTCAATACGTTGTTGGACTGGACGGACGAGTTTCGCAAACTGGGTGTGCGGGCCAATGCTGATACGCCAAGCGATGCGCGGTTGGCCAAAACGTTCCGCGTGGATGGCATTGGGCTGTGTCGCACGGAGCATATGTTTTTTGAGCCGGGTCGTCTGACAGCGATGCGTGAGATGATTTTCGCGGATAAGGATCAGGACAGACAAGCCGCGCTTGATCGATTGTTGCCGATGCAACGGGCCGATTTTGTTGAGCTGTTTGAAACAATGGTTGGGTTGCCTGTATGCATTCGGCTGCTTGATCCGCCACTGCATGAATTTTTGCCACAGTCGTCGACGGAAATTCGCACGCTTGCGGAAGCTATGGATTTGCCATTGGCCAGTGTTATGGGGCGGGCGGAAGATCTTAGCGAATATAACCCGATGTTGGGCCTGCGCGGCGTGCGGTTAGGGCTAACGGTTCCAGGGATCTATGATATGCAGGCGCGCGCGATTTTTGAAGCTGCGGCGCAG
This sequence comes from uncultured Amylibacter sp., assembly GCA_938001995.1. Taxonomy (GTDB): domain Bacteria; phylum Pseudomonadota; class Alphaproteobacteria; order Rhodobacterales; family Rhodobacteraceae; genus Amylibacter. Next base: position 2,932 of record CALLAV010000162.1, read on the forward strand.
GTGCAAGCGAATTTTGGCACGCAGATCAAGCCAGAGATTATGGTTCCGTTGGTGTCGGCCAATAAGGAAGTCGAGATCGTCAAAGCGCGTGTGGATGCGGTGGCATCCGAAGTGCAAGTGGCGACAGGGCAGCGTTTGGAATATTCGGTCGGGGTTATGGTTGAAACGCCAAGGGCTGCGCTGAAAGCGGGACGGATCGCAAAGTTTTCGGAGTTTCTTAGCTTTGGAACCAACGATTTGACGCAGATGACATATGGTTTATCGCGCGATGACGCGGGGCGGTTCATGCGCGAATACGTGAATCGTGGTGTGTACCCAGAAGATCCGTTCCATTCCATTGATTTGGATGCGGTGGGTGAGTTGGTGATGATTGCAACGCAGCGGGCCAAAGAAGAGAACCCCAATATCGGGTTGAGTTTGTGCGGTGAGCACGGCGGCGATCCTGCATCCGTTGCGTTCTGCCACAAGATCGGGCTCGATTATGTTTCGTGTTCACCCTACCGCGCCCCCGTGGCGCGATTGGCGGCGGCGCAAACAGCGATTTTGGAGCAATTGGACGGTTAAGTTGCCTTTAGGGCATGATCCTTTTCGTCGCAATTTTCATAAAAACTAGGATTTTGTGGGCATTTGGTCTATGTATCCGCGAGAGTGAATGGGAAGAAAGGCGTGGGTTCTTGGCTTCTGCCGCCAAAACTGCGCGAAATGTAAGAGTAATGAAATTGCTGCTAAATCCGAAATCTGCAAAATCTGCAGCGTTTGCTGCTGTAATCATGGCGTTTTTCGCGCCGATCGTGGCCTCCGCTGAGGGCACTGCGATCAAACCTGTTAACGAGATTTTAACTCAAGAGCGTCGGTTGCTGATGGCCTTGGGGACGAATCGGGCGAAGAAAATTGCCGGCATTGGGTCTAAATCAGTGATCCGTATTGCAAGTTGGTCCAAGCCAAAGAGCCAAAAACCGAAGGTGAAAGTCGCCAAAGCGGCTGCGCCAACGGGTGGTTCAGTGGTTACGAGCTTTAAGCAGCTCAATTCTGTGCCAAAGGCCAGCGGTGGGTCCGAATGGGCCTGTTTGACCGAAGCGCTGTATTTTGAGGCGCGAGGCGAGAGCTTCAAGGGTATCTCTGCGGTGGCTGAGGTCATTATCAATCGCAAGAATTCGTCGAAGTTTCCAAATTCCGTTTGTGCTGTGATCAGCCAAGGGGTTGGGGGACGTCCTGGGTGCCAATTCTCATACAAATGTGACGGGCACGCCGAAGTTTACCATGAGCCTAAGGCCTATGCGCGTGTTGCGAAAATGGCAAAGCTAAAGCTGGAAGGTCGTTTGGAAAAGGTCACGGGTGGCGCGTTGTTCTATCATACGACGGCGGTACGTCCGAGTTGGTCGCGCAAGTTCCGCCGCACGGCGCAAGTGGGCGTTCATCTGTTTTACAAGCCAAGCTGATTTAGTTGCTAAACACCTGCGTGATGTAAAATTTACCGCAGTTGGCAGCGCTTTCATCAAACACCAAGGTTGCAGCCATACGCCCTGCATAGCGTGAATGTATGTTCTGTCTGTGACCTTTAGATGCCATCCACTGTGCGGTGACGCTTTGCGCCAAACTGGCATAGCTGTGGGCAGGGATGGCTTTGCCCGTTTTGCCGTCGGTAAATTCACACGCGGCTTGGTTCACGATGCGAAATTGCACGCCGCTGCGGAATTGATAGCGGTTTTGCAGAGCAATGTTTTCCCCAATCCAGCGCCACTTCAGGTTTGCCAGTTTCGCACGGTCTTTTAGTGTTCGTGCATTGCCTGCGCGAGATGTATGGCTGAAGACCTTGGTCTTTTCCATATTGCGCGAGTGGATTAGCGCGGCTTTTCGCAAAGTGGCGTGGGTGGACAGCTTACGTTTACCGACTTTGCAGCGTTCATGGTTGGTGGCCATCAAGACAGCTTCGGAGAATAGTTTTTGGTCCGGTTTTGCTGGGATTACGGCGGTGAATTTGGTGCTGTACTTGGGCGCGGTACAAGCAAGCGCGGTGTTGGACACTGCGAAGAGAAGAGCGGTAAGAGCGAGTGTTTTCATGAGGGTAGTTTAACGTGTTGGCATGGGGCGTCTACGTTGTTGTGTGTGGAGCCGAGCGCGGCAATTACGTCTGTTGGCAGTGAAGAGCCAGATCAACGGTTGCTGGTACTGGGGATCGAACAGGGAGCGCGGGTTATGGCAACAAAAGATGCGCGCTGTGTTGTGGATTACGGCAGCATTCAAGATGATCGTTTAGATATGGTGCAATCGCCAAAGGCGCTGTAGCTTGACTAAAAATATGAGGCGTTGGGGCGTTGAGGTTTAATCCAGTTACATCGGAAAGAAGTCTGCTTGCCTTGTTGGCGGCAATCGTGATGTTGCCACCTTTTGCGATTGATGCGTATTTGCCTGCCCTTGGAATTATTGCGCAAGATCTGGCAGCAAGCGAAGCGTTGGTTCAATATTCTATCGGGTCGTTTCTGCTAGGAACGGCGTTGGGGCCGCTTTTTGCTGGCCCATTGAGCGATGCAATTGGGCGCCGACCTGTCCTGATTGCAGGGTTGATCGCCTTCGCAGTCTTCTCTGTCGCCTGTGCTTTGGTTGCAACCGCGGAAATGTTGGTGGCGTTTCGGTTTTGTCAGGCGTTGACGGGAAGTGCCGCGTTGGTTGCGGGCCGTGCGCTGTTATCGGACTTGTATTCAGGGGACGAGCTGTCACAGAAACAATCCATCATCATGGTTGTCATGGTGATTGCCCCAATGATTGCGCCTTTGTTAGGAGGATGGGTTTCGTCTGGTTTTGGGTGGCGTTACATTTTTTGGGGGTTGGCCGTGGGTGGCTTTGTTGCGGGGGCGGCCACTCTGCTGCGCTTACCAGAAACATTGGCAAATGAACGGCGCAATCCTATGGAGCTGGGACAAGTCCTGCGAGGGTATTTGGGAATTGCGCAAAACCCCGTTGCGATGATGTATTTGATGGCCATTTCCTGCATGAGCGGAGTCTTCTTTGTGTATGTGGCGGCCACGCCATTTTTATATATCGAGACGTATGGCATGTCTGTTCAAGGATATGCCTGGATTTTCACAGCAGGCGCATTTCTGGCTGGTGTTGCAAATTTTGCAAATTTCTTTGCAGTCAAATGGGTGGGCTATCGGATGACCCTGTTGTGGCAAGGTATGATGGTCATGGCTTGCGGTGTGGTGCTATTTTGTGGCGCTTTTGGACTGTTTGGACGTTGGGCGATTTATGGGCCAGGTCTGCTGATGATGCCCTTGTTGCATGTGGTGGGCAGCAATGCGTTGACAGGAGTAATGGATCAATATGAAACCCGAAAGGGCACGGCATCGGCCTTTGCCATGTCTGCACGGTTTGCGGTTGGGATGATTGCAGTTGGCATTGTGGGACATTTCCAAGGGTCGGATGAGACGCGCTATGGCTTGATTTTATTCGTGTTTGCTGCTTTGGCAGGGATAAGCGCACAGATGGCCGTGCGATGGGACAAAAGCAGGTAGCCTTTTGAATTTGAACGTTACAATTCGGGAACTGCGCGGATCGGACAAGGATCTGTGGCTTGGGATGTATCGCAAGCTGTGGCCAAACCATACAGACGTGGCATTGCTCGCAGAGATAGGTCGCATCGGAGTGTCATCGAAACGATCCGCTTTTGTCGCTGAAACGGACGGAATGGCGCTGGGCTTTGCGGAATACGCACTGCGTGATTATGCGAATGGATGCAACTCTCAGCCTGTGCCGTTTTTGGAAGGTGTTTGGGTCGACGATGCTTATCGCGGGCAGGGGATCGCCAAGGCTTTGATCGAGTATCTGGTGACGCAGGCAGAACGGGCTGGGTTCACCGAGTTTGGTTCTGATGTAGAATTGAGCAACTATTCGTCACAACTGATGCACGAACGACTGGGGTTCGAGCAGACAGAGAAGGTGATTTACTACCGAAAGGTTTTGGGATCATGAGCGCGTTGTATTATCGACCGATTGTGCAAACGGATCGCAACCGCCCAGCGGGGGCTTTGACGTTGGCAGGTGGATGGAGTTGGTTCACCCATGTTGAACGCTTGTCCCGTGATACCGCGCCTGAAGTTGTTCCTGCCGCCGCAGTGCCAGAAGCAGAGTTGCGGCATTTCGTGAACCGTCGTGGTTTGGTCTGTGGTTTGGCGATGGACACGCCACGGATCATGGGGATTTTGAACGCGACACCTGACAGTTTTTCAGATGGTGGTTTGCACAACAGCTTTGACGGTGCGGTGGCGCGCGGGTTTGAGATGGCAGAGAACGGCGCGGATATCTTTGACATTGGCGGCGAAAGCACACGGCCAGGTGCTGCGTTTGTGCCTTCGGATGAAGAAATCGCGCGAACAGTTCCTGTGATCGAAGCGCTGCGGGCGGGCGGGTTTGACCTGCCGATATCCATTGATACGCGCAAAGCGGATGTGGCGGATGCGGCATTGGCCGCTGGGGCTGATATGTTCAACGATGTCACAGCCTTTACCTATGATGATGCGAGCGCGGGTGTAGCGGCCAAACATGGAGCGTCGGCCTGTTTGATGCATGCGCAGGGTGATCCCAAGACCATGCAGGATGATCCGACTTACGACGATGTGCTTTTGGATGTGTATGATCATTTGGCGGCGCGTGTTGCCTATGCAGAGCGGCACGGCATTGCGCGCGGGCAGATTGTAGTGGATGTGGGCATCGGTTTTGGCAAGACGATTGAGCACAATATGCAGTTGATCCGTGGCATGTCGCTGTTTCACGGGCTGGGCTGTGTTGTTCTGTTGGGTGTTTCGCGCAAACGTTTCATCGGCGTGATCGGAAATGCGCCAGAAGCCGCCGATCGTACTGCGGGGAGCATTGCGCTGGGGCTTGAAGCGGTGCGTCAGGGTGTGCAGATACTACGGGTACACGACATAAAAGAGACAAAACAGGCGATCAGCCTGTGGCAAGCCACGCTTTGAGCGTGGGATAGGAGAGCAGATGACACGGAAATTGTTTGGCACGGATGGCGTGCGCGGGCAGGCGAACAGCTATCCTATGACCGCCGATATGGCGCTAAAACTGGCAGCGGCAGCGGGTCGGTATTTCCGCAAAGATCAGAACGAGCATCGTGTGGTGATTGGTAAGGACACGCGGCGATCAAGCTATATGTTTGAATATGCGATGACGGGGGGATTTACCTCGACTGGGATGAATGTCTTTCTGCTCGGGCCAGTGCCCACCCCAGCAGTGGGGATGTTAACGCGGTCCATGCGCGCTGATGTGGGCGTGATGATTTCCGCCAGTCATAATCCGCATCATGATAATGGGATCAAGTTCTTTGGGCCAGACGGGTACAAGCTGTCTGACACCGCAGAGGCCGAGATTGAAGAACTGGTCATGGGAGAGATTGATCTTGCCCGTCCCGAAAACATCGGCAGCGCAAAGCGGATTGATGATGCGTTGGGGCGCTATATCGAATTCGCCAAAATGGCGTTCCCCAATCGTCAGTTGCTGAATGGTCTTAAGGTGGTTGTGGATTGCGCAAATGGCGCGGCATACAAAGCAGCGCCGATCGTGCTGTGGGAGCTGGGCGCAGAAGTGATTTCTGTTGGCGTTTCCCCAAACGGGTTCAACATCAACGACGGATGCGGATCGACCTATCCTGAAACAGCAGCGCAGGCTGTTGTGGCCCATGGTGCGGATTGCGGGATTTGCCTGGACGGAGATGCGGATCGTTTGATGTTGATCGACGAAAAGGGGCAAGTGGCTGACGGTGATCAAATCATGGGGTTGATCGCGCAGAAATGGGCGTCTGAGGGGCGTTTAGCGCATGATACGCTGGTTGCGACTGTGATGTCGAACATGGGTTTAGAAAAGCACATGCAGGCGCAGGGGTTGAATATGCTGCGCACAGGTGTGGGTGATCGCTATGTGGTGCAGGCCATGAAAGAGGGCGGTTTCAACCTTGGCGGGGAGCAGTCGGGGCATATTGTGATGCGCGATTATGTAACCACGGGGGACGGACTGATTGCTGGTTTGCAGTTCCTTGGGGCCTTAGTGCAGTCTGGAAAACGGGCGTCGGAATTGGCGAGGGTGTTTGATCCGTATCCGCAAATTCTGGAAAATGTGCGCTATGGTGCGGGGGCCGATCCGATGGACAGTGCCAGTGTCAAGCAAGCGATTTCGGATGGTGAGGCTGCTTTGGCCGCGAATGGGCGGTTGTTGATCCGCAAGTCCGGGACTGAGCCGCTGGTGCGCGTGATGGGCGAATGTGAGGACGCGGGGCTTTTGCAGAGCGTGATATCGGATGTGGCAGGGGCTGTTAGAGCTGCTGCGGGGTAGCTGTCTGGTTTGCAGTGACAGTGCATATGGCGCGGCTGCGTTTGGATACTTTTAAAACAAAAAGGTGGTGGCGTGGCGCGTGTGCCTATAGTGCGCGCCAGCCGATGTCTTTGCGGTGGAAACCTTCGGGCCAATCAATTTGATCAATAAGGGCGTAAGCGGCGTTGCGGGCGTCTTGCAGGCTGTCGCCGCGAGCGGTGACGTTAAGAACGCGGCCGCCTGTGGCGAGGATCTTACCGTCTTTTGCCGCTGTGCCCGCGTGGAAAACTTGGGCTTTGGAATTTTGTGCAAGAGCATCTAGACCATTGATTTGGCTGTTTTTCTCGTAGGTGCCGGGGTAGCCCTTGGCTGCGAGAACAACCGTAAGCGCGTGGTCGTCGGCCCAGTTGATTTTTGCGTCTGCAAGGCGGTGTTCGGCGCAAGCGAGCATAGCATCGAGCGCCTGCGCGCCAAGGCGCATCATGAGGACCTGGCATTCAGGATCGCCAAAGCGGGCGTTGTATTCAACAAGGCGAGGTTGGCCGTCTTTGATCATAAAGCCTGCATAGAGGACACCTTCATAAGGAGTACCGCGTTTGGCCATTTCGTCGATGGTGGGTTGGACGATTTGATCGAGAGCGATTTGTTGGATTTCGGGTCTAAGGACTGGGGCGGGGCTGTAAGCGCCCATGCCGCCTGTGTTGGGGCCTTCGTCGCCATCATAGGCGCGTTTGTGGTCTTGGGCTGTTCCAATGGGCAGGATTGACGTGCCGTCCGAAAGGATGAAAAAAGAGGCTTCTTCGCCGTCCATGAACTCTTCGATCACGACTTCTGCGCCTGCATCGCCAAAAGAGCCGTCAAACATGTCGTCTACGGCGGCGAGCGCTTCGTCCACTGTCATAGCTACGATGACACCTTTGCCTGCGGCGAGGCCGTCAGCTTTGACCACGATGGGTGCGCCTTGGTCGGTGATGTAGGCTTTGGCTGCGGCGGCGTCTGTGAAATGGGCGTAGGCGGCGGTGGGTGCGCCAGAGGCGTCGCAGATTTCTTTGGTGAAGGCTTTGGAGGCTTCTAGCCGGGCGGCAGCGGCTGAGGGGCCAAACGTGAGGATGCCTGCGGCACGCAAATCATCAGCGACACCTGCGGCAAGCGGGGCTTCGGGGCCGATGATGCAAAAGTCGATGGAGTTGTCGGCGCAAAAGGCGACCACATCTGTGCCACTGTTGATATCGAGCGCGGCGCAATCGGCGATTTGTGCCATGCCTGCATTGCCAGGAGCACAAATCAGGTGATCGCATTTCGGATTTTGTTTCACGGCCCAAGCCAAGGAATGTTCGCGCCCACCGCTGCCCAAAATAAGGATGTTCATAACCGCGCTCCGCTCTTGTGCCTATCGTTGCGGTTCTTTTATGGTTGGGCGAGTAGAACCGCAAGAGAGTGCGCCCATGTCTGACCTGATTGACGACCCAGAACCGGGGCAAAATGCACCCGAATTCAGTGTTTCTGAGATTTCGGGCGCGGTGAAGCGCACGATTGAAGGGCAGTTTAGCTATGTGCGGGTGCGTGGAGAGATCGGGCGGGTGAATCGATACGCCTCGGGGCACATTTATTATGACCTAAAGGACGAAGGCGCAGTTTTAAATGCGGTGACGTGGAAGGGACAGGCGGGGAAGCTGTCTGTTCAGCCTGAAGAGGGTATGGAAGTAGTCGCGGTTGGCAAGCTGACGTCTTTCCCGAAGCAATCCAAATATCA
>CALLAV010000163.1 GCA_938001995.1 uncultured Amylibacter sp.
AGGCACAATATAGAAAGGGCGCGGCCTGCGCCACGCCCTAATCATTGCTTGATCTGATTCTTTAGCTGATCGGATTGCGATAGATCATGCGCCGCACTGACCCGGTTTTGGAGCGCATCAGGATCGTCTCTGCGGTCACAAAACTAACCTCGCGCTTGATGCCGGGCACCAGCGATCCATCCGTCACACCGGTGGCGGCAAAGATCACATCACCGGTGACCATATCATCACGCGTATAGACCCGGTCAAAGTTGGTGATGCCTGCCTTTTTCGCGCGTCCACGTTCGTCATCATTGCGGAACATCAGGCGCCCGAAAATCTGCCCGCCCATGCATTTGAGCGCGGCTGCGGCCAACACGCCCTCGGGCGCGCCGCCAGATCCCATATACATATCAATACCTGTCTGCGCCGGTTCTGCGGCATGCATCACACCAGCCACGTCACCATCAGTAATCAGCCGGATCGCAGCACCGGTGCTGCGGATCTCGGCGATCATCTCCTCGTGGCGCGGGCGTTCCAGCACGCAGACCGTGATATCATTGGTGGAACAGCCTTTGGCCGCGGCCAAAGCCGACACACGCTCGGACGGCGACATATCAAGCGTGACGACGCCGGTGCGAAAGCCGGGACCGATAGCAAGCTTGTCCATGTAAACGTCAGGCGCATGCAGCATAGAGCCGCGTGGGCCCATGGCGATCACGGTCAGCGCGTTTGGCATGTCTTTGGCGGTAAGGGTCGTGCCCTCTAGCGGGTCAAGGGCGATGTCTACACCCGGGCCGTTTCCTGTGCCGACTTCCTCGCCAATGAACAGCATGGGTGCTTCGTCCCGTTCACCTTCACCAATCACCACCACGCCTGCGATATCGAGCATGTTGAGTTGTTCGCGCATGGCGTTCACAGCCGCCTGATCCGCTGCTTTCTCGTCACCCCGACCGATCAGTTTGGCAGAAGCAATGGCCGCAGCTTCGGATACACGGGCAAGCCCCAAGGAAAGCATACGGTCGGCGAAATCAGCGGTATCAGTCATGGTCGGTGTCCCTAAAGAATAAACGTGACGTCCCATTGCCGCAATTTGGGCAGTGATACAACACAAAACCATTTACAGGCTTAGGTTCTAGGGACATCTTGCACCACCGACAAAAGCAAAAATACGGGGATGATTATGGGAAATGTTCTGATTGATGTGGTTCTGCCGTTGGCGCTTGCGTTCATTATGTTCACCTTGGGCCTCGGCCTCAGGATTGCTGATTTCACGCGGGTCTTTGCGATGCCCAAGGCCTTTGCCGTGGGGTTTGTAAACCAGATGATCCTGTTGCCGCTGGTTGGGTTCGCAATTGCCGTAGCTTTGGGAATGCCGCCAGAATTGGCCGTTGGAATGATGATCTTGGCCCTTGCTCCTGGTGGTGTGACGACCAACGTTCTTGCTAAGATTGGCAATGGGAACACGGCGCTGTCCATATCCTTGACCGCCGTTGTAACAATCGTTTCTGCGATCACTTTGCCGCTGATAATCGCTTTTGGCGTGCGCTATTTTATGGGGTCTGAAACGCCAGAAGTGAACACGCTGTCCCTGTCTATTACGATGTTTCTTATGACCGTTTTACCTGTTGCCTTGGGTATGATTGTGACCGCTTTGGCCCCCGGATTTGTTAACGGCGGCGGCCAGTGGCTGGGCCGCATTGCCGTTGTTCTTTTTGCGATCATTGTGCTGGCGGCAATTTTGACCAATCTGGATGTTTTGTTTGCCAACATCGGCTCGCTTGGGCCTGCCACGATTTTGTTGATGGTGATAATGCTGGGTATCGGGCTGATTACAGCGAATATACTGGGTTTAAGCGTGAAAGACGCGACCACAGTGGCCGTTGAAACAGGCGTTCAGAACAGTACGCTGGGCATTGCAGTTGGGGCGATTTTGGCGGGGCAAATTCTGGGCGGTAGTGACGGGTTTTCAACCTTTGCATTGCCATCCGCAATGTATGGCGTGCTGATGTATCTTGGCGCTGTGCCGTTCGTATTGTGGCGACGCACTTTGCACTAAAGAGGGGCTATTTCCGCTCTTTTTCGTGTTGATAGCGCATTTTGGCTACGTGTTCGTTTGCCTCTGACTTGCGGTCTTGGTGCATGCAGCTTTCGACAAAGTTCAGATGATCCTCAATCGCCTTGCGGGCCAGTTCGGGGTCGCGGGCGATGATGGCGTCATGAATTTCGCGGTGCTGATCTAATAGCGCCGCGCGGGTCGTGCGCACTTTGAACATGACTTGGCGGTTGTAAAACACGCCCGCCCGCAACATTTCGAACATGGACCGCATCATATGCAACATAAAGACGTTGTGCGATGCTTCGACGATGGCCATGTGGAATTCCGCATCAAGGGCGGCTTCTTCGGCGGGGTTGCGTTTGGTGTGGGCGCTTTCCATCTTTTTGAACAGTGTGGAAATCACTTTGAGGTCGGTATCACTGCCCACACGCGCGGCTCGTTCTGCGGCCAACCCCTCAAGGTCTTTGCGAAAGGCAATGTAATCGAACAGGGCTTCTTCGTGAGAGGAAAACAGTTTGATAAGGGGTTCGGAAAACGCAGAGCCGAGGACGTCGGCGACGAAGATGCCAGAGCCTGCGCGTGTGGTCAGCAAGCCGCGGTCGACCAGATCGGCAATGGCTTCGCGGATCGACGGACGCGACACGCCGAGGCGCTCGGACAGGTCCCGTTCGGAGGGCAAGCGTTCACCAGGGCGCAGGATTCCGCGCAAGATCAACTGTTCAATTTGGCGCACAACGGTATCAGCGACCCGTTCGGTTTGGATTTTCTGAAATGGCAAAAGCTGTTCCTTGGGTGTCCGGTTTGCGAATTGGTCTAATAATATGACCAGTCGCAATTTTCAGCAAGGATTCGCTCTGACAGGGAAATGTCTTGCACCCAACGCAAGCGCGCGGCAGCATTCCCTTAAAGACAGGGGAAGCAATGCGATTTATTTTAGGGCTTTTAATTTGGGTAAGTTTCAGCACGACGGCTTTGGCCTGTGGGCCTGATACAAAATGTATGGTTGGGGCTCGCCATTACTATGTTGCGATGCCAGCAGGTCATGACGGGCGAACTCCCGTTGGTGGCATTGTGTTTTCCCACGGGATGCAGGGTACAGCAAAGGGTGTGATGGGCAATGAAACACTGCGCGGGATTGCATCTGATCTGGGTGTGGCACTGATTGCGGTGAAATCTGTAGGCGAGGATTGGAGCCTGCCCAATGGGCCGCGCAATGTGGCTCCCGTAAAGGGAACGTTTCAGTATTTTGATGCTGTGGTGCGCGATGTAACACAGCGTTTTGCGATTGATCCTGATCGGCTGTTGGCGACAGGCTATTCAGCTGGGGGCATGATGACGTGGAACCTTGTGTGCGAGCGGCCCCGCATGTTTGCGGCTTTTGCGCCGATGGCAGGGACGTTTTGGAAAGATCCGCCCAAACGCTGCAAGAAACCCGTGGCACATGTACTGCACATTCACGGGCTGACAGATTTGACTGTGCCCCTTGAAGGGCGCGTGATTAAGGGCGTGCGGCAGGGCAATGTCTATGATGTGCTGGCACGTTACAAGCGCATGGGGCGCTATCGCGCGGCAGGCAACAGCACAGTGCCGTCGTTAGAGTTGGACTGTAAACTTAGCCAAAATCGACGCGGCAAAAGGCTCGATTTCTGTTTGTATCCAGGACGGCACAAGTACGACAGCCGCTATGTACAATTTGCGTGGCGGCATTTTGAAAAAGCAGGCGTGTTTTAATGCAAAAGAGCGCAGCTAAGGCCGCGCTCTTTCAAAAATCATCTATGGTTTGGATCAGCTTGTCGGGCGGATCACAATTTCAACGCGGCGGTTGGCGGCACGTCCATCTGCAGTGTCATTTGACGCCACGGATTGGGTTTCACCACGGCCATAGGCGCGAATGCGGCTGCCAGAAACACCGTTGTTCAGTAGAATGTTTTCGACCGATGCTGCACGACGGGACGACAGGTTTTGGTTGTAGTTCGCATCGCCGACACTGTCAGTGTGCCCGATCACGTCCACCGTGCTGTCAGGGTATTCGTCCAAATTGTTCGCCAATGCGGCCAGATCATCTTGCAATGTTCCACGTACAAACGTGCTGTCCGTGTCAAAGGTGATGGCCTCTGGAAGGGTGACGATCAGCTCGTTGCCTGTGTTGGTGATGGTCGCACCAGACCCTGCAAGGTCTTGGCGCAAGTCTGCTTCTTGTTTGTCGAGCACGTTGCCGATGACAGCGCCCACGACACCGCCAACAACGCCAGCTTTGAGTGCGGAAGAGCTGGAATTGCCTGCAAGAATTTGCGAACCAACGCCAACTGCGGCCCCTATCACGGCGCCATTTCGGGTTTTTTGGTAATCTGGGTTGGACGGATCATCACATGCTACCAGTGCAAAAACGGATACGGATGCAAGGATCAGAGGTGTTCTAAGTGCCATTTTCTGGCCTTTCGTGTTTGCTCGTTATGGCGCAAACATGGTCAGTTTAGGCAAGTTTACAAGGGTTTGATCCCGCACGAGCCTGTGATCAGGCGGAATTTTGCGCAGACTGTAACGTTTCGGACTCAGGCCCGTGATCCGCATCAGCGCGTGCGCCTTCCCAAGCCAGAAGGGCGCGTTTGACGGGCAGACCCCAGTGATAGCCCCCCAATCCGCCCGATTTGCGCAAGGCGCGGTGGCACGGGATGAGCCAGCTGATCGGGTTGCGCCCGACGGCGGTTCCGACGGCACGCACGGCTTTGGGGTTGCCAATGGATTTCGCGATTTCGCCGTAGGTGGTGACGTGGCCTGTAGGAACGTTGAGAAGTGCTTCCCACACTTTGATCTGAAACGGTGCGCCGATGAGGTGGAGGTTCGCGGTGTCGCCGCCGACAATGGCGTCTACCTTGGTTTGCAGGGCGGTCTCGTTCTGCACATAGGTCGCGTCGGGCCAACGTTTTTGCATGTCCGCAAGAGACCAGTCGCGGCCAAATTCAGCCGTAAAGCCCATACCGCAAATGCCACGCGGGGTGGCGGCGACGATCATTTCGCCAAAGGGGCTGTCAAACCAGCCCCATGTGATGGTCAGACCCTTGCCCTTGGCAGCGAATTCGCCAGGACTCATGGCCTCCCAAGTCAGGAACAGATCGTGCAGACGGCCCGTACCCGAAAGACCCGTTTCGTGCGCGGTGTCTAGGAGTGTGAAGCGATCCCGTAACAGGGATTTCGCATGATCGAGCGTGAGGTATTGTTGATAGCGTTTGGGAGACACGCCCGCCCATTGGGAGAAAACCCGCTGAAAGTGCATGGGCGAGAGACCGACGGCATTTGCGACCTCTTCCAGGCGTGGCTGTTCGCCAACGGTGGAGTCGATGTAGTCGATGGCACGTTTGATAACGGCGTGGTGGTATGGATCATGTGTCATAGGGGTAATGTGGCGGGTGGGCATGCTATTTGCCACCCGTTTCTTGCGGGAATCTGGGGGTGGCTTGCGCCCCTGTTACCAATGTTGCGCGATTTACATGTGTGAGCAGTGTGCGAATTGCAGGCGGCCTTTGCTAGGCAGGTATCAAACATGCTGGAACTGCGGACTGAAATACACTTCAAACGACGTAAGTGCATACCTTGACATGATTTTTACCAATCCTAAACTGATTTAGAATTATTTAACATTATTAGGCGATGACCAAAATGAAATCTCTTGCTTTAGCTTTCTGGCTTTCCCTCATTGGTTCCGTAGCATCTGCTGATTGCGGTGGCTGGGGAGATCCTGCTGAATTCGTGTGGTTGGGCAATTCTAAGGCGATTCAGTTTTTTCCCAGCGCGACATCATCCGATATTCAAAGATGTTTGGATCAGGGTCACGATCCAAATTTTCGCGGGGAAAATGGCCTGACGCCGCTGTTCGCTGCCATCTCTGGTGTCAACAATGGTCCTAAGGTTGAGGTCCTTATTCGTGCAGGGGCAGACATCCATGCAATTTGGCACAGCCCATATTGGGACAAACACGTATATAATACAGTTTCGTGGTCTATGGCCTTTGGACAGTTGAATACCACTTTTCGGCTGCTCGATCTGGGAGTGACTGCGGACACTCGACCAATTAGCGGCATCTCGGCGCTTTTCTATCCAATCACGACCCACATGGACGACGAATGGGGTGGGAGTGATAGAACGAATGTTGATCTGTTGCAGGTCCTATTGGCCGACAATCCTGATCTCGAGGCGCGAAACAGGTTTGGCCAAACGCCTTTGCAGACTGCGGTCCGAGGTGTGAACGAGAGTTTTGCGATTGCATTGATTGAAGCAGGGGCAGACGTAAACGCAATCGATGATTTAGGCTTCAGCGTTTTGCACACTGCCGTAGAAGGCGTTAATGCACTAAAACTCATTCCGCTGCTTGTGGACCGCGGTGCAAAAATAGAAGCCCGAACGTCGAATGGAATGACACCGCTTCAACTGGCGATTTCCCGTGGGTTCTCTTCTCGCGCTAAAGCTTTGATCTCTGAGGGAGCCAAAATTCATGAAGACGGGGACGTGCGAGGCTTTCCAATACATGTCGCCGTTCAAAATGGAGATATGTCCACTGTAAAGCTTCTGATGGATCAAGGCTTAAGCATCAATTCTGCGAACTCTGCTGGAGTTACACCGGTCATGGTTGCTGCAGACACGTTGCGCGCAACTGCACGTGACATGCAAAGGGAAGACGAGAATACTTTGTTTGCCGTAAATACAATACGTCTGGCCAAGGGATGGGATCCGATCACGATGGCCAGTCATTTGAGTCCTGAACGCAAAAACGCTGGCAGCACAGATCGGCACAAGAATTTTCATGCCTCTCGGGTGATGGAACAACTTGTGTTGGCAGGGGCCGATTTGACGGCGAGTGACTCCAGAGGGCGATCGGCTTATCAACGTCTGCTGGAGGGAGTTCAAGCGGGTACGCCCTATATCGAAAACACCAATATTTTCCTTGCTTTGTCGCAAAATTGCGAACTTTGGAACCGAGAGCCAAGACGCCTGATTAATCTGCAATTTTTGACATTTACAGCACAAGGGCTTGAAGCATGTATGCGGTCTGGCGTGATTTCAGAGGAAACGAGTCCTAGAAAGAGGCCGATCATTTCGATTGCCGCGCTCACAGTTCAAGACGCGAAAGCAATCGAAAACCTAGTGGCCCGTGGCAGCAATGTTTTTGGAAGATACGGTAGTTCTAAACGCACATTGCTGCATATGCAGGCACGCTCAAGGTATTCGACGGTTCAGATGGCCCAGTTTTTTCTGGATGCGGGTATCAATATTAACGAGAGGGATTCTTCGGGAAATACTCCGTTGCACTCTGCGGCCAATGTAAAGCTGCGTGGCAACGTAGATCCACCGATGCTCGAATTCCTGCTTTCCAAGGGTGCAGATGTTACAGCTGTAAACCGGAAAGGGGCAACTCCGCTTCATACTATGTTGCTAGGACATCTAAGCAGGGACAAATTTCGATTGCTCGTTGAAAAGGGCGCTGATGTAAACGCACCTGACAACAATGGCCTCACGCCGCTGCACTATGCTGTTGTTTATAGAGCGGATGACCGCATCGACTTGGCGTCAGTGGAGTCGTTGTTACAGCTAGGGGCCAATCCAAATCTTCGGGACAAGGCGGGTAAAACACCGCTCCAAACCGCTATTGAATTAGGGTCCGTTGAAAATGGTGCGATGGCGATCCTAAGACGGGTCACCAACTGAGCTGGTCTGTAACTTGTGGGGAATTCGAGGATGGTGCGGAGGCCTTACGCAAAATCCGCCAAAATCGCTTTCGCCGCTTGGTCCGCCCAGAGTGCGTAAATCCTTGGCCCAGGATGATATCCATCACTGGCCATTAGTGTGGG
>CALLAV010000164.1 GCA_938001995.1 uncultured Amylibacter sp.
AAATGGTGATGCCTGGGGATAACCTGAAGTTCAACGTTGAACTGATCGCCCCAATCGCCATGGAAGACGGCCTGCGCTTTGCGATCCGCGAAGGCGGCCGCACAGTAGGCTCCGGCGTTGTGTCTAAGATCATTAAGTAAGGCAGATTATTTGGGGGTGCGCGGATACCGCGCAGGCTCAACTGCTAAGCGATTGAAAGGGCTGCCATTTGGTGGCCCTTTTTGCTGTTTGGGTCCGGCTGAATCGGGCTTTGTATACCATGGTAGACAGCTAAGTATCTAATTTCATTTGATTTTTTATGCTTCATGGGTATTTTAAAGGCTTCTTTAAGCGCTAGGATAGCCTGCCCACATGGATGCCGTGAACATCAGCAATTGGATTGGTCGCACAGAAACCCAGAGCGGTGTTCTGACACAAGGCGCCGCTGCAATGTTGCAAGCGACTGTTCAGATTGATGCCACTGCGCCGATCCGTGACGGGGATGCGATGCCGCAACTGTGGCACTGGGCCGCGTTCAACGAAACCGTTCCGATGGCCCAATTGGCGCAGGATGGGCACCCAAAACGTGGAGGTTTTCTGCCGCCTGTTCCACTGGAACGTCGTATGTGGGCGGCGGGTGATCTGACCTTTCTAAAGCCGTTGCATGTGGGCGAGGTACTGTCACGCCAGTCCACGATCAAGGCCGTCACAGAAAAAGACGGTGGCGCAGGGCCAATGGTGTTTGTGACAGTTGAACACGAGGTCAGCGGTGCGGATGGTGTTGCGATCCGCGAGATCCAAGACATTGTTTATCTGCAAATCGCGGACACGTTCACGCCGCCAAAGGCTGTGCCTGTCCCAGATACGCCGACGTTTGATCAGGGGTTTCCCGTGACGCCCGCTTTGCTGTTTCGATATTCCGCGCTGACATTCAACGCCCACCGCATTCATTACGATCTGGAGTATTCCAAGCAGGTCGAGAAATATCCGGGGCTGATCGTGCATGGCCCACTGCAAGCGACCCTGCTGATGGATCGCGCCACCGACCATGCGGGTCGGGCACCGACACGTTTCAAATTTCGGGGCATCCATCCGATGTTCCATTTCGAAAACCTGCATCTGATGGGCGTTGCGGCCGAAGACGGGGCGTTGAGTCTCTGCACCGGGTCACCGCGCGGACATCAAGGTCTAAAGGCAACGGCAATCTGGGAGGATGCGTCATGAATTCAATACTCAAAGGGATGCGTGTGGTCGAAGGATCCGCGTTTGTGGCGGTCCCGTTGGCGGGGATGACACTGGCGCAAATGGGGGCGGATGTGATCCGCTTTGATCGTATTGGCGGCGGTTTGGATGCGGGGCGTTGGCCTGTTGCTCCAAACGGGCAAAGCCTATTTTGGAATGGTATGAACAAGGGCAAACGCTCCATCGCGGTGGACATGAAGTCGGACGAAGGACGCGAGTTGATAACGCGGATTATCACAGCCCCTGGCGAAGATGCGGGGCTGTTCCTGACCAATCTGCGGGTGCGGGGATGGATGGATTACGAAACCCTGACGCAGTTTCGCAAAGACCTGATCATGGTCACATTGACGGGGGATCGGCACGGTCGTCCTGCGGTGGATTACACGGTGAACCCGTCGCTAGGCTTTCCTGCGATTACGGGCGCTGAGGGCAGCAGTGATCCTGTGGCACATGCCTTACCTGCGTGGGACTGTATTGCGGGCAATTTGGTGGTGTCGAGCCTACTGGCTGCCGAACGGCATCGGTTGAAAACCGGGCAGGGGCAGGATGTAGAGTTGGCGCTAAAGGATGTAGCGGCGGCGATGCTGGGGCATTTGGGAATTCTGTCGGATGTGGAGCTGCACGGCACAAAACGTGAGAAATCGGGCAACAGCCTATATGGTGCATACGGGCAGGACTTCATCTGCAAAGATGGGCGGCGCGTGATGGTGATCGGCCTGACTGCGCGGCAATGGTCGGGGTTGGTCAAGGTAACAGATACGGGTTCAGAAATGGCCGCGCTTGAGGCCGAAACGGGCAAGTCCCTGCGCGAAGAAGGCGTTCGTTGGGAGCTGCGGGATCGGATCACGGAGATATTCAAGCCGTGGTTCGCGGCCCGTTCGGTTGCTGATTTTGCGGAAACCTTTGAAAATAAGGGCCTGACGTGGTCAGAGTTTCGAACCTTTAACGAGGCAATGGAACAAGACATTGATCTGTCGCTCGACAACCCGATGTTTTCCGCGATTGAACAGCCTGGATTGGGCAAAACACTTGTGCCGGGATCCCCCGTATCTTTCAGCAAAGCGCCGCGTATTGATCCTGAACCCGCCCCCGCGCTTGGTGTCGATACCGAAGAGATTTTGGGCGACGTGGTTGGCATGGACAACCGCGAGATCGCGGCGCTGTTTGACAAGGGCATCGTTCAAAGCCCGCAATTTTCGAACGCAAGATCGGCGGCATAGGCGAACAATTTAGGCGTCATTGTCGCAACAGTTGTACGCCTTACGTTGGGTCCACTTTCAATGCACGTTGCCTCTGACCCTGTTTTCGGCCATTGCTACGCGTAAGCATCGCGTTTGTTTTGGGGAATAAATGTCGCGTCGAAAGAAAATTCTGGTCACTGGTGGCTCTGGTTTCATAGCTAAACACGTCATTTTGCAATTGCTGAATGAAGGCTTCGAGGTGCGTGCATCTGTACGATCTATGGAACGCAGCCCCGAGATCATGGCCGCCATGGTGCTGCATGCCAAAAACACGGCTGATTTAGATCAACGCCTGACGTTCTGCGAACTGGATCTGAACAGCGATGCGGGCTGGGATGATGCATTACAAAACTGTCAGGCTTTGATGCACACCGCTTCGCCGTTTCCGCTTGAACAGCCAGAAGACGAGAACGTGCTGATTGCCCCCGCCGTAGACGGCACGTTGCGCGCTTTGAAGGCTGCGCAGGCGGCTGGGGTGGAACGTGTGATCCTTACGTCTTCAGTGGTGGCGATTTACAACAAACGCTTGGCCGCAGGGCGCAGTCGGTACGATGAAACCGATTGGTCAGAGGTCAATTCACCCATGGCGACGCCCTATTCCAAATCAAAAATGCAGGCCGAAAAAGCCGCGTGGAATTTCGTGCGCGAGCATCCAGAAGTGAAACTGACAACGATTTGCCCGTCCTTGGTGCTTGGCCCGCCTTTGGATGGTAAGATCGGCTCCTCGCTCAAAGTGATCGCGCGTCTGATGGAAGGCAAGGATCCGATGGTTCCGAACCTTGGAATGGCGCTGGTGGATGTACGCGACATTGCGCAAATGCATGTGCGTGCGCTGCAACGCCCTGAAAGCGCGGGCAACCGGTTCATTGGATCGGAACGTTTTATGTGGATGCGCGACATCGCATTGGTGTTGAAAGCCGAATACCCAGATCGCAAAATCCCGCTGCGTGTCGCGCCTGATTGGTTGATGCGGTTGATGGGGATGTTCGACAAAACGATCAAAGGCATTTTACCGTCTTTGGGTCATGAAATCCCGCTCGACAATTCGGCGGCGGCAGAAATCTTAGGGATCGAGTTCATCGAAGCCCGCCAAGCGATCCGTACCTCTGCATCTAGTTTGATCCGCGAGAACATCGTATCCTAGCTGCGCGACTGTGGCGTTTAAGACTCAAACGCTGCCAGATAATCGACCGCAAACGCCTTATGGGCTGGGTTTGCTTGATTTGAACCGCCTTCCCCGCGAAAACTGCGTCCATGATAGCAAACGTACAATCTGCGAATACTCTGTGGCTTAAGCGGCTGGTCCTGTTGATCTTTGCCTTGGCGGTGTTGCAGAACATGCTGCCGCCTAATGGGTTTTCAGGCACGGTTTTGATCTTTGACTACGAATTTGGCTTGATGCGGCGTGGTTTGATTGGCGAGCTGGGTAATTTCTATTGGGGGGCGCAAGCTTCGCCGAACGAAGTCCTAACGGTTTCGGCGGGAATATCGCTGTTTGGGCTGGTGTGCCTGCTGATCCTAACGATTAAGCGGCTTTTTCAAACACAAACAGCGCTGTGGTTGGCGCTGCTGTTGTTCAGTTCCTTCGCGTTCAAAGCCATAGTCGGATTCACAGGTTACATGGATCTGATTTTGATCGGACTGACGTGTTTGGCGGTTTTGACCGATCCCAAAAAACTGGTCGGTATTTTGGCGCGGGCCTTGGCCGTCTTTGTGGGCATGTTTTGCCATGAAATCATGTTGGCTTATTTCGCCGTGTTTTTGTG
Organism: uncultured Amylibacter sp.; assembly: GCA_938001995.1. Lineage (GTDB taxonomy): Bacteria > Pseudomonadota > Alphaproteobacteria > Rhodobacterales > Rhodobacteraceae > Amylibacter. The sequence goes on from CALLAV010000164.1 coordinate 4,229, forward strand.
CGTTGATCTGTGGCTTCGCCGTGGATCCACTGTTTCAATGGCCGAGGTTTTTCTGGCCAGCGTGCCAATGCTGGCAGGTATTGCGGCCTTTTCAGTGCTGAGCATGTTTGGCCATGTGTCCCCCGAAGACGCGCCGATCATCATCGACTATGTCACCCAAAAAGCCGACTTCACCGCAGACGGTGAAGCGACAAACGTGATCGGACGATCCATTCGCGACAACTTTGCCCTGATGGCCGATAAGCGGACTGAAATGGGCTATCGCAGTTGGATCATCCTCGATGGTATTCCGCTGGCGTTGATGATGCTTTGGATGATGTGGCTGAACCTGAAGGTGATGTCGGCGCGGTTCAATGGACTGGCACAATTCATGGTGCTGGCAGCGATTCTTGCGCCCCAAAGCCTGAACCTGATCGCTTTTGATGTGGTGCGTTTTGGCGCCATTAGCGTGCTGGTCGGTTTTCTAACACTGATGACGATCATCCGCACGGATGACGATGCCGAATTGCGTCTGAAACATATCCTGACACTGCCTGTGTTCCTTGTGGTTTTGGTTTTGAATCAACAATTTATGGTCACACAGATCAACACAGGTTGGGCGCATTTGTATGAACTGCCTTGGGTGTTGCTCGAACAGGTCAAATGGTTCTGAACGTTATTTTCGGCACAAGTTAGGCTTGCATAAGGCCAAAAAACCAAATACCCATCGCGCAATCTGGTTTAGGGGTTTAGCTCAGTTGGTAGAGCATCGGTCTCCAAAACCGAGGGTCGTGGGTTCGAGTCCCTCAGCCCCTGCCAGATTAAGACGCGTTGTCCTGCAACAAGGTGCGCTACAGATTTTCTACCATCAAAATTTCGATGCGGATCTTTTCCTGCGACGCTAGGGTCGCGCGCTTTTCGCAAGTTGCGCGTAAAATGCGAACTGCGCTGCGCACAAGGTGGCCCGTGTCTTGCGCCACCACCGCTGCAAGATGCCCGTCTTGCAAGGCTTTGACTGTCGCTGGCGTGCGTTCATGTGCGATCTTCAGATGGGGTACAGCTGATCCGAATTTTTCAACAGCAGTTAGGATTTCACGGGCTTCGGACCCCATAATGTAAAAACCAACAAGGTCTTTGTGTGTTGAAAAGACGGTTCGCACAATTGTGTCAACACGTTCGGCATCGGAATGGGTTTCAAGCGACGGCAAGACCTTAAGGTGTTTGAAATCTTGATTGATGACATCGTCAAAGCCCAAGCGTCGATCCAAGCTATCGCGCGAACGCATGGATTCGGTGATCACGGCGATGGTCCCAGTTTGCCCCGTTAGGAACCGTCCCATAAGGCGGCCAG
>CALLAV010000165.1 GCA_938001995.1 uncultured Amylibacter sp.
CGCGCCGAAGGGGAGCTAACGCCAGACCAGATCAACGAAATCTGGATGTCCGTGCAAGGCGAAAGCCTTGGCCCCGTCTTCAACTTCATGGATGGGTACGAAACATTCTGGTCCTACATCCCCCACTTCATCCACTCCCCCTTCTACGTCTACGCCTACGCGTTTGGCGACGGCCTCGTGAACGCGCTTTACGCGGTGTATGAGGAAGGCGATCCCGACTTTGAAGAGAAATACTTTGAGATGCTGCGCGCTGGTGGCTCGAAACACCACAAAGAACTGCTTGCGCCGTTTGGCCTTGATGCCAGCGATCCAAAGTTCTGGGACAAAGGCTTGTCGCTAATCAGTTCCATGATCGACGAATTGGAAGCGATGGAGGCTTAGGCCTCTTTCGTCGGAACAGCAGGCGAAAACGCATAACCTTCGGGGCTGAGGATCGTGCATTCGTACAACCCGTGGGGCTTATTTGCCGCCGATTCCAATACAGTGCCACCAAATGCCTCGGCTTTTGTGGTGGCCACGTCGGGGTTTACGCCAAATATATAGAATTGCGCCCCAACACCGCGTGGCGGATTGTCTGGCAGCAGCCCCTGTATCGGGTGATTGCGATAGGTGGCATCATGGTGAATTTGCACCATCGCGCCGCCCATCACGACAATGGCAAAGTCATCGGACACGCGGTGTGCACTCGCATCAAACACCCCCACCAAGAAATCCGCCAGCCCACGCACATTTTGCGTCAAAAGGTTCAGGCCAACCCCGGTCAGGCTTTGACCGAACTCACTTGCGGAAACAGTTTCTAAATCCATGATCGTTTTCCTTTTGCTGCTCATCAGCAAACAGGGTCAAACGCGATCTGACAAGGGAATTACTTCAACTGGCTGTCTTTGCTGCCGCGCCGATTGATCCCAGGACGCGCCTTAAAACTGGCGTCGCGCTCCATCTGACACTCAATGCAGATCTTCACACCTGGCACGGCCATGCGGCGTTTTTCGGGAATTTCTTCTTCGCATTCCGCACAGTGCGTCAGGCTCTCGCCAACGGGTGCGCCACGCCCCTTCAGGCGCGACAGCTCGTCTTGGATGGATGCTTCGATTTGTTCTTGGACGGCTCCGTCCTTGGCCCAACCACCTGCCATTTACACATTCCTTAGTCAGAAGATGCAGGGAGCATACCTTTTTCAGCAGCCAGTTCACGCATTTTCTCTTGCAGTTTTTCGAATGCGCGAACCTCAATCTGACGAATGCGCTCGCGGCTTACGTCATACTCACCGCTCAGTTCTTCCAGCGTGACAGGCTTATCCTGCAACTTGCGCTTGGCCAAAATATCCTTTTCGCGGTCATTCAGCACGTCCATGGCATCAACCATCAGGGCGCGACGGGCCTTCAGCTCGTCACTTTCCTCGTACTGTGTCGCCTGATCGGCACTGTCATCTTCCAGCCAATCCTGCCATTCCGCAGCACCGTCCGTGTCATCGCCGCCCACCCGCGCGTTCAGCGACGCATCGCCACCCGACATACGGCGGTTCATCGAAATCACTTCTGCTTCGGTCACGTTCAGATCATTGGCAATCCGCTTAAGGTTCTCAGGGCGCAAATCACCCTCTTCCAGCGCACCAATACGGTTTTTCGCCTTACGCAGGTTAAAGAACAGCTTTTTTTGCGCCGAAGTAGTGCCCATTTTCACAAGCGACCAGCTGCGCAGGATATATTCCTGAATGCTCGCGCGGATCCACCACATGGCATAGGTCGCCAAACGAAAGCCCTTTTCAGGCTCAAAGCGTTTCACGGCTTGCATCAGACCAACGTTGGCTTCGGAAATCACCTCGGCAGTTGGCAATCCATAGCCCCGATACCCCATCGCGATTTTGGCGGCCAAACGCAGATGACTGGTGACGAGTTTATGCGCTGCATCCGTGTCTTCATGGTCGATCCATGCCTTACCCAGCATGTATTCCTCGTCCGGCTCCAACATTGGAAATTTCCGGATTTCTTGCATGTAACGGTTCAAACCCTGTTCCGGGCTTGGCGCTGGAAGGTTTGAATAGCTCATAATTGCGTGTCCTCTTGTCCCACTTTGGTACTGTATAGGTATGAACCCACTGCGCAGCTTTCAAGATTTGCGACGTCAGTTTTCATTGGCTTTTGTTCTGTATTCTTACTGTCTTAAAAACAGATAAACTAAACGCGCGGTAGATTTACAGTCACTTCAACTTGCTTAACGACAGTTCTAATGCCTTTAAATCATTAGGTAAATCGCTTTCGAATATGACGTTTTCACCACTGATCGGATGAACAAAACCCAAGCGTGCAGCATGCAAAGCCTGCCGATCAAAGCCAGAGATTACCCTTGCGTCAACTTCGTCCAAACCTGCCACTTTCACCTTACGACGCGTGCCATAAATAGGGTCTCCAATCAGGCCATGGCCGATATGGGACATGTGAACGCGGATCTGATGGGTGCGACCTGTTTCCAGCCAACACTCCACCCGCGCAGCGCGGCCTGCGAAATCCTCGATCACCCGCGCGCGCGTAATGGCATGACGCCCCGAATGCGCCGAAACCGCCATGCGTTTGCGATCCGTCTTGTGCCGCTCAATATTCGTCGCCACCCGCAATACGCCACCAGTTTCAAACGCCACACCAGACAATCCACGCAAACGTGGGTCAGCGGCAGAAGGCGCAGTAATACAAAACGCAACATAAACGCGATCAATGGAATGGTCCGCAAATTGTGCCGCAAGCCCTTGGTGCGCCGCGTCAGATTTTGCCACCACCAACAGGCCGCTGGTGTCCTTGTCGATACGGTGGACGATGCCCGGCCGTTTTGCGCCCCCAATACCCGATAGCGTATCCGCACAGTGATACAGCAACGCATTTACCAGCGTCCCGTCTTCTGACCCCGGTGCTGGATGCACCACCATGCCTGCGGGTTTGTTCACAACAATCAAGTCATCGTCTTCATAGACAATCTCAATCGGGATGTTCTGCGGCTCAGCTTCCAGCGTAACTGCCACAGGCAGGGTTACACGCCATTCCTCGCCTTCAGTGCCTTGGGTTTTCAACTTAGACACCACGGCCCCATCGGCGATCCGTGTAACCGCGCCCGCTTCGATCAATTTACCCAAACGCGAACGGCTTAGGCTCACGCCCTCTGGCACAACTTCCGCCAGTGCTTTATCAAGCCGCGCAGGCGGTTCAGCGCCAAGGGTCAAAACAAGGGTGTCTTCAGTGGCAGACATGGATCAAAACACTTCCCAAATAGAAGAACCCGCAAATTTGCGGTTCTTACGGCGCTTGGTGACTCTGCTAACGGCCACCATGATCCTTGGCCTTCTAGCCATCTTCGCCTTGCTTGTCATGCGTTTCTCTTCTGAACCCACAGTGGCGCTGCCGTCAGAAATCACACTGCCCTCGGGCGCATCAGCCAGTGCCTTTACACAAGGCCCCGATTGGTACGCAGTGGTCACCACAGACAACCAAATCCTGATCTTTGATCGCGCCACAGGCCAATTGCGCCAAACCGTGCAAATCAAGCCGTGATCTTTGGTCTTTTTCTTGACCCAAATATCCACTGCGCCACCTTGCCGCCACGCTTAAACCTCCCCATATTAGCGCTATGAGTCTGCCCGACGGTTTCCTTGAAGAATTGCGCACACGTCTTTCGATCGCACAGGTCGTTGGCCGCAAAGTCACGTGGGACACGCGCAAATCGAATGTGGGCAAAGGCGATTACTGGTCCCCCTGCCCGTTTCACCAAGAAAAAACCGCGTCTTTTCATGTAGATGACCGCAAAGGGTTTTACTATTGCTTTGGGTGTCACGCCAAAGGCGATGCGCTGACGTTTGTGCGCGAAACCGAAAACGTGGGCTTTATGGAAGCCGTTGAAATTCTCGCTCGTGAGGCGGGCATGCCTGTGCCAAAGCGCGATCCTGTGGCGCAGAAGAAGGCGGATCGGCGAACCGTTCTTGCCGACATCATGGAACAGGCCCTGCAATTCTATCGTATGCAGCTCAAAACCAACGTGGCGGCAGCAGCGCGGGATTACCTTGATGGGCGTGGCATGCCGCTTCCCATTCAAGACCGCTTTGAAATCGGCTTTGCCCCGGACGCACGCGGGGCATTGTTCCAACATCTGACAGGCAAAGGCATAAAGCCAGAGGATCTTGATGAGGCGGGCCTTTGCGTCAAACCCGATGATGGAGGCAGCCCGTTTGATCGCTTTCGTGGCCGTATCATCTTTCCTATTCGGGACGCGCGTGGGCGCTGTATTGCGTTTGGGGGTCGTGCGATGGACCCAAATGCGCGGGCGAAATACCTCAATAGTCCCGAAACACCGCTCTTTGACAAAGGCCGCAGCCTTTACAACCACGGCCCCGCCCGAGAGGCCGCAGGCAAAGCCCAAAGCCTGATTGTGGCCGAAGGTTACATGGACGTGATCGCGCTCGCGCAGGCAGGGTTTGACCACGCGGTTGCGCCCCTTGGCACGGCTATTACTGAAAACCAGCTGCAATTGCTCTGGCGCATGTCGCCCGAACCGATCATCGCGCTTGATGGGGACACCGCAGGCATTCGCGCCGCACGGCGTTTGATTGATCTCGCGCTTCCCTTGATGGAAGCGGGCAAATCCTTGCGTTTTGTGGTGCTGCCCGAAGGCCAAGACCCTGATGACCTGCTAAAGGCGTCAGGCGCGAAAGCGATGCAAGACTTGCTCGATGCTGCCCAACCCATGGTGCAACTGCTTTGGGATCGCGAAATTGAAGGCAAAGTCTTTGACAGCCCCGAACGCCGCGCCGCATTGGATGCCAGCCTACGCACAGCGCTACAAACAATCAAAGATCCATCGCTGCGCAACCACTATACCGCCGCGATAAAAGACATGCGCGCAGAGCTGTTCGCCCCCAAACACGGTCAATCCACGCAACAGGGAGCACGCTGGTCGGGCAACTGGCGCAACAAGCCGCCCCAGAATGCGACCAGCGGATTAAAGTCATCGCTGCTGGGTCAAAAAGGCATGACAGACACCACCAGATTGCGCGAAGCCCTTATTTTAGTGGCCGCTATGCGCCATCCCCATGCGGCTATTGAATTAGAAACGATGTTGGAAAAATCACCCATCGCCGCACCAGACTTAATTAAAATTCAATCGGCCCTCTTGGCATTGCTGCACACGGACCTATCTGAAGATCAAGCATCGGGAACGCTCATCACCGCACTGACGGAACGCCTTGGTTTTAACCCAATGGACCATTTGATGGCGCTGGCTCCTGTACGCATACATCCGCATCTGCAACCAGATGCTGACCTAGATTTGGTGGAAATGACCCTTCGTGAAGAGCTGGTTAAACACGCCGCAATCAAAGGGGCCGAAGCAGAACTGCGCGATGCAGAAGAAGAAGTAGAAGGATTGGTGGACGAAGGCCTGACGTGGCGCATTCAACAAGCGTCAGAAGCACGGGCCAATGCCACCAAAGCAGAGGTAAACCCAGGGGGTGACGCATCCGAAGATCGGGAGAATTTGTCACTAAACCTCCAAAAAATGATCGATGATCAGATTTGGGTAAAGAAAAAAGGGTAGAACCATTGCGAATCAGTGATTCGTTCTATTGATTCGCCCACAGCTAAGTGATTCGTTATAAGAAGCGAATCGGGACGCCATGATTCGCAATTTGCGGCAGGCGTATAAGGGATTTGGAGGCCATCATGGCAGCAAAAGACAACGACGCAGCAAAATCGGAAGACCAAGACTCCGGCCCGATGAATGACATGAGCCAAGCGGCTGTCAAAAAGATGATCTCTGGCGCGCGCGCTCGGGGCTACATCACATATGACGAGCTGAACCAAGTGCTCCCCCCCGATCAGGTGTCCTCTGAGCAAATCGAAGACGTGATGTCGATGCTGTCCGAAATGGGCATCAACATCATCGAAGAAGAAGAGGTCGAGGACGATGGTTCCAAAGACCTGACTGTTGTTGAACAAAACGCCAAACAGGTCGCATTGGCGGAAACGGGCAAAGAAACGCTCGACCGCACAGACGATCCTGTGCGCATGTACCTGCGCGAGATGGGCTCGGTCGAGCTGCTGTCCCGTGAAGGCGAAATCGCGATTGCCAAACGTATCGAGGCAGGTCGCAACACGATGATTGCAGGCCTGTGCGAAAGCCCTCTGACATTCCAAGCGATCACCATCTGGCGCGAGGAACTTTTGGAAGAAGACATTCTTCTGCGCGACGTGATCGATCTGGAAACTACCTTCGGCGACACAATGGAAGACGACGAAGAAGACAGCGTCGCCTCGGGCCTGAAACCCGCCGCTGGCGCAACCGCGACCGCCGCCCCTGCTGCTGAAAAAGCGCAAGAGGTAGACGCAGACGGCAATCCGATTGAAACCGATGATGACGATGACGACGAGGATGAAGCAGCCAACATGTCGCTCGCCGCGATGGAAGCTGCGCTGAAACCGCAAGTCCTCGAAACACTCGAAAAGATCGCACACGACTACGAAGGCCTCGCATCCATGCAGGACGTTCGGATTTCTGCGACATTGAACGAAGACGAAAGCTATTCCGCCAAAGAAGAGAAAGCCTATCAAAAGCTGCGCTCCTCCCTTGTGGAACAAGTAAACGCGCTGCACCTGCACAACAACCGTATCGAAGCGTTGATTGACCAGTTGTACGGCATCAACCGCAAGATCATGTCGCTTGATTCAGGCATGGTGAAGCTGGCCGACCAATCCCGCATCAACCGTCGGGAATTTATCGATGTCTATCGCGGCGCTGAATTGGACCCGATGTGGCTCGACAATGTGGCCGAAATGACAGGCCGCGGCTGGAGCCAGTTCATCGAACGCTTCCGCGACAAAGCCGAAGACATTCGCGCCGAAATGGCCCAAGTGGGTCAGTATGTGGGCGTCGATATCACCGAATTCCGCCGCATTGTGAACCAAGTACAAAAGGGCGAAAAAGAAGCCCGCATGGCCAAGAAAGAAATGGTTGAAGCCAACCTGCGTCTCGTTATCTCGATTGCGAAGAAATACACCAACCGTGGCCTGCAATTCCTTGATCTTATTCAGGAAGGCAACATCGGTCTGATGAAAGCGGTCGATAAATTTGAATACCGTCGCGGTTATAAATTCAGCACCTACGCCACATGGTGGATCCGTCAGGCGATCACGCGCTCTATCGCGGATCAGGCCCGCACGATCCGTATTCCAGTACACATGATTGAAACGATCAACAAACTGGTGCGTACAGGTCGTCAGATGCTGCACGAAATTGGCCGCGAACCCACACCCGAGGAATTGGCAGGCAAGCTGCAAATGCCTTTGGACAAAGTCCGCAAGGTCATGAAAATCGCCAAAGAGCCGATTTCTTTGGAGACGCCAATCGGCGATGAGGAAGACTCACAGCTCGGCGATTTCATCGAAGACAAGAACGCGATCCTACCGCTGGACAGCGCAATTCAGGGCAACCTGAAAGAGACAACAACACGGGTTCTGGCCTCCCTGACACCCCGCGAAGAACGCGTCCTGCGCATGCGCTTTGGGATTGGCATGAACACGGACCACACGCTCGAAGAAGTGGGTCAGCAGTTTAGTGTGACACGTGAACGGATTCGTCAGATCGAAGCGAAGGCACTGCGGAAGTTGAAGCACCCAAGTCGGTCGCGGAAGCTGCGGAGTTTCTTGGATCAGTAACTTTTTTCAAAAGGCAGGTTGGATTGCTGCCCCTCAAAATGAGGGGCGCAAAGCTCATTTGATATGCGTGAAGTGTCGCAACAGGATTACTTACTCTGTGGCGCTGAGACATTCGCAATTCGCCAAAGTGAATCTCAACTTGATGGGCAAAGCCCCTATGCGATCGGGAACAGCAATCTATTCGAAAAAATCAATATTGGACGTTAGCGGCTCTTCCGCTTCGTGGGACACTGGCCTTGAAAGTGCGCCACAAATTTGGATGCATTTGGAGGATGTACTAGATGACGTTGGATATGTGGAAGAAGGCAACAAGTGCAACGGTTGCTGTGGTATAACTGGCTTTGATGGTCCTAATAGGCAATGTAAGTGCGGCAGCGTTTTGGGAACTGAACAGTCAGATTGCTTTACAGCGCATCTTTTTATTCCATCCCCTGATTTAACAAAATGGCAATTGGAAGAACACTCGTAGCTCAGAAGCAAAATTCCCGTGTTTACCGACAAATCCCCTCAACCTTCACATCCTTCCACCCAATAACCACACTCTTGCTCGGCAATTTCTCCAACGGAAAATATTCCTTCAACATCGCCTCTAACCGCGATGTCCGTTCCGCCTTGGGGTCGAGCAGGGAGCAGCACAGATACTCCTCCACAATCCGCCCCTGTTGTTCATACCCGTATGACAGGAAATCCCCGTCCGTATCGGGATCAATCAGATACGGATCCTGTTTCGTCTGATGCTCCCGCGCCGCCTTAAGCGGATGATAGCCCGTCACTTTTCTGTTCTGCCACTGCCATGCGTGTGTCAACTCATGGGCCAAAAACAGCGCCTGATACAGATACAGCTTGTCGGGATAATCTGGCATGTAATCATCAAGGTAGTAATCCTCGTTCACCCAAACCTTGTTGAACAGCGCCACGGCTGACGGCGCGCCTGTCACAAACTCGGTCGTCGGCTCTGGATAAATCCGCTCCGTACAGGCCACACGCGGGCGCTTGCGGGCGCGCAGTGTGTAGGATTTCACGGGTGCCTTGTCTTGTAAGCGCACCTTGGCCACATCCAGATCGGGACCATGAATCCGCGCGGCAAAATCCATTTCGGCTTGGGTCAAAGGGCGGCCACAGGCGACCAAAAACAGAAGAAATATTAGGGCTTTCATGGGGTGAGAGTGGTCTGAAACGGCTTTGAAATCAATGCGAAAGGCAGACTGTTTTTGATAACCAGACCTTAACCCTTCTGCGCGAAACTACACGCAAGGAGGGACCATGCGGTTTCAGCACTTTTATCTTTATGCATACCTTTGTCTGGCCCTTCTTTGTGCGCCATTTGCACAGGCTCAACAGACAGAACAGAACAACCTTTGGGTCATGTGGGAACGTGCCACGACGGGCGAAGAAAAGGCCGAGTTTCGCAGTCATTTAATGCTCAATGTTCCCCCTGCACAGGCGCGTAGTTTTTTCGAAAACCTTGCGCCTTCTGCCAAGACCTATGGCGCGGCAAACGTGACCCATGAAACCTCGCCAATTTGCTTGGCGGATCAAGCCCATGACGAACAACCAGAGATGACAATGGTCGATACTTTGGGCATGGAAGTGGTCGATAAAGTCACAACGTTACGTGGTCTAAATGGTGTATTTGTCGATTTTCGCGCTGTGCGAGGGCCGCGCACATTCACTCGGGATTTCGGGGCCGAAGTACATGCCTATACCGTCAAAGCCTTGCAAGCAGCGGGCATCCCGCTGCTCACCAAAGAAGAAGCAGAGGTCGAACCTGGCCGCCCCACACTCACCCTTCGTTATTCGGTCGAGGTTGTGGGCTGCAAGCCTTGGTCTCTCTCACTTGGCCTTAAACAAACATCGGTTTTGACACGCGATGTGTCGATGATGCTCGAAGGAACAACTTGGTCGTCCTCTGCAAGGCAAAGCGAAGAAGATGTTGATTTCGGTGCTCTACAAGCGTTGCAGAAAATCATAACCGCCTTCACCACCGACTACGCAAAAGCAAACTCGGTCACAGACCTCAACGCTGTGGTACAAGCAGGAAATTAGCAAGACGTTGCACCCCTTTCGTGTATCTTGAGGTACGAAATCAAAGCGGGCAACGATGCAAACCGAACTTCAAATCCAAACCACTGGCGCAGGTCTGTATGAATTTACGTCAGATGTGACCACATTCTTAAGGCAAAACGCAGTGGAAACCGGTGTGCTCACGCTGTTTGTGCGCCACACTTCATGTTCACTGTTAATCCAAGAAAATGCCGATCCAGACGTTCAAACCGATCTTCAAGCCTACTTTTCACGCTTGGTGCCGCGCAGTGATGATCCTTCCATGGGATATCTCACTCATGTGTTGGAAGGCCCTGACGATATGCCTGCCCATATCAAAGCAGCGATGATGCCTGTATCTTTGACGATCCCGATCTTTTCTGGGCGTTTAGTGCTTGGAACATGGCAAGGGATCTACCTTTTCGAACATCGCGACCGCCCCCACAGGCGTTCCGTTTTTGCACATATTTCGCCCTAGCGACCTGCGGCTTCACCACCCCTTGGCAAAACCACACCCCTGCCCTACTTCTTTCTTGAAATTGAAAGAGCCAATCATGCATCTGTCCGAAGACGTCTTGCACCAAATCGACAATCGCGATTTCATCATCTTTGATGGGGTGTGTGTGCTGTGCAATGGTTGGGTGAAATTTGTGCTGCGGTTCGACAAACGCGAAAACTTCTCTTTTGTAATCGCACAATCGGAACTTGGCGAAACAATTTACGAACAGCTTGGTCTTAAATCTGACGATTACGACACCTTCATCATTGTGCGTGACGGTGAAATGTACACGAAACTTGACGGTGTGTTCGCCCTGCTGAGTGCGATCGGCTGGCCCTGGAAAATTGTGAGCGTCGGCAAAATCCTACCAAAGGGTCTGAAGGATTGGATGTATGATCGCGTCGCCAAGAACCGCTATACGCTGTTTGGAAAACGCGACACCTGCATGATGCCCACACCGGAAGTGAAAGCCCGCTTTATCGGCGCTTAACCAATTATTCCAGGGCGCAGACGCATCGCCTCCATAATCATTAGATAAGCAATACCGATCACATACCAAAGCCGCGCAGATTTAGATTGCTCATCCGTGATCGCATAGCCAAGGATCAGGTTCATGGACAAAAACACGTTTTCGTTGCGCGTCGAATAAATGATGAGCACAAACAGCATTATCGCGTAATGCGCCCAAACACCAAGCTTGTTGCGCAACAAAACGCAGGCTTCGATCATCACTTGGCTGGCAAGTGCCGCCCAAGTAAGCAAGATCGCGAGCACTTGGATCGCAGGTGGAATGGTCACCGACATAGTTGCTGTGGCGGAAGGGGCTACGTCCATCAACGCTTTTTGCGCCGCTAGGTTTTGATGCACCGTCTGCGGCCAACTGGGATCTACCAGTGAAATCAGTGCCTTAAACATGTAACCATTGGCCAAATAACTGCCGATCAAGTCCCCGCTCATATAATGCGTCGAGATCAGTTTTTGGATCAACGCCAATCCCATCAAAATACTGATCAAAAACACCGCAGCACGCGAGATATTCTTGGACGCGTCCTCGCCCGATGCACAGGCAACCATCAGGGCGATGCCAATGTACATGATTACAAATCCGTGGTTCGCAATGACGTAGAAATTCAAAACAACATTCAAAGCCAGCCCAAGTGTGATCCACAAAAGCAGGTTGAACCGCTGCCGCATATTCGGTGCAGTCACCAACATTAGCAACAAAAAGGGCACGATAAGGCGGGCCGCAAACGGGATGTAATCCTTGGTCGTGAAGAACACGAAAACGATGGCTGAGAACAGGATCAGCAGCGTTCTGATATGCTCTTCAGTGACAAAACGGGCTATAGGGGCGATAAGTGCGCGGTCTCGAAACGCCATTACGATTGCCCCCCCGTGCGCTCAAACACGGATGTGCGGATCACTTCTTGCGCCTTAACATCATATCGGTTTTCATAAACAACAATGGTAATATCGTTTCGTTTGAATACCTTACCTTCGGCGGGCGTCACATCACCGACCATGTTTTCGGGCCACCGCAACCGCGCGGCCATCCCGATCAACGCATCTGCCTGCCCCGCGCGGGGATAATATCGGAACCGTTCGGCCTGATAGCTGATGCCATTTAAAAATGCTGTCCCGCGCAACCCTCCTTTGTCACGCCACGCAATGTAATCTGCCGTTTCAGGCCAAATCCGAACGGAGGCTACACCATCAGCACCCGTGAAGGTTAGCCAAACACTGCGGTCTTCGGCATGGGGTTCCGTGTACATGCCAAACCCACCACCTTTCCAAGCCAAAAGCGGCGTCGTTTTATGCGTATAGGCCTGAAACAGCACATTGCCCGCGACAATTATCGCGAGCGTTGTCACCAATAGGCTCGCGTTGCGTCCCGACCACTCAAACAGTTTTCCAAACATCCTGCGACCCCGCTCCATCCGACCCTTTGTCCCTAACAAGCGCCTCTGACCCTCGTCAACTCAAACTACTAAATCACGCCCTGCACACTTCATCTAGCGGAACACGCTTTTTTCTACCCAAAGGCTAGAATTTCGCTATAGTCCCAAGAAAAGACTACAATAATCGAGGTACAGGCCCATGAGATGTCCGTTTTGCGGCAACACTGATACACAAGTGAAAGACAGCCGCCCGGCTGAGGACCACGTTGCCATTCGGCGGCGGCGGTTTTGTCCGTCTTGCGGCGGACGGTTCACAACCTATGAACGTGTGCAGTTGCGTGATTTGATCGTTGTGAAAAAGAACGGCAAACGCGAAGATTTCGACCGCGACAAGCTAGAACGTTCTATTCGTATCGCGATGCAAAAACGCCCCATTGAACCCGAACGGGTGGATCAGCTGATCTCTGGCATTGTGCGTCGGTTGGAAAGCATGGGCGAAAGCGATGTGCATTCCGATAAGATTGGCGAGATCGTGATGGACACACTAGCGCGGATCGACACGGTGGCTTATGTGCGTTTTGCCAGTGTTTACAAGAACTTCCAAGCGGCTGACGACTTTGAAGATTTTGTAAGTGAGCTGCGCCCACCAGAGCCGGGCGAAGACGAAAAGTGACACCAAAAGCGATCGACGAACGCTGGATGCGATTGGCCCTAACCTTGGGCCAGCGCGGGCTGGGTCAGGTATGGCCCAATCCTGCGGTCGGCTGTGTGATCGTTAAAAACAACCGCGTGGTTGGACGCGGCTGGACACAACCATCGGGGCGACCCCACGCCGAAGTTCATGCGCTCGCGCAAGCGGGCGCTGCGGCTCATGGTGCGACGGCCTATGTCACGTTGGAACCTTGTGCCCATCACGGTAAATCTGGACCTTGTGCGAACGCGTTGGTCGATGCTGGCATTACGCGTGTGGTCAGTGCCGTAACCGATCCTGACCCGCGCGTCAGCGGCAAGGGCCACGCGATTTTACGTGAGGCTGGTGTGTCTGTGACAGAGGGTGTTTTGGAAACTGAGGCCTGCGCGGATCACGCTGGGTTCTTTTTGAAAACAAACGCCAATCGGCCTTTGGTGACGCTCAAACTCGCGAGCAGTTTAGACGGGCGCATTGCAGCACAAACGGGTGATAGTCGTTGGATCACAGGAGCAGAAGCACGGCGATCTGTGCATTTGATGCGTGCCCGCCATGACGCGATATTGGTGGGACGAAACACCGTTGTCACCGACGATCCTGACTTGTCTGTGCGCGATATGGGCCTAGCCGACCGCCCGCCCGTTCGGGTGGTCTTAGATAGCAATTTGCGGACACCAAAAGACACGCGATTGGTGCAAACGGCGGGCGAGGTTCCTCTGTGGCTCTGTCATTTGGGCGATAGCCCCGACACAAACCGTATCCTTGGAAATGGCGTTGAGGGGCTTGCGTGCATGGCCGATCCGAATGGGCGTTTGGACATTTTGGATGTGCTTGCACAGCTCGTAAACAAAGGCATTACACGCTTGATGGTCGAAGGTGGCGGGCAAGTCGCTGCATCGTTCTTACAGGCAGGTTGCGTGGATCGGATCGCGCTTTATTCCGCAGGGGTCGCGATAGGATCCGAAGGCTTGCCGAACCTAGCACACATGGGGATATCCGCCTTGAAAGACGCGCCTCGCTTTGATCGAATGGCTGTGTCAGCGATTGGGCCTGACGTTCTAACGCATTGGAAACGAAGGGTTTAGCGCCACAAGTGGGCATAGCTGGCAAACAGGCCTTGGGCCTTGGCGAGCCAGCGAATACTTCCGCGACCCGTGCGTTGCACTTGACCTTGGGCAAAGCGATCCAAGATGGTTTCGACAGTACAAGGTTTGCTGGTAACGGGGTCCCAGTAGTGCGGATAATCGACCAAAGCTGCGTGAACTAACCCATCAAGGCTTGGCATTGCGCTGCGCCTCGTCGGCACATCACCGCGATCATCTGTCAGCCCCCAACCCGCGTAAAACGGCGCACCAAAACAGGTCACGCTTTTGCCCCGTAGCAAGGCTTCGAACCCAGTAAGGGACGTGATCGTTGACACGCAATCCACGTGGTCCAACAGCGTTGCAATGTCGGCATCCGCTAAGGTCTGATCCGCGATTTGGGCGATTTCTTCCAGCGCTTCGCCACCATATCGCAGCCCCGCCCTGACATCCGGATGCGGTTTGTAAATCAGGTGGCTGTCAGGAAATACCGCGCGGGTCGCCTGCACCAGACCAAGGTTCGTTTTCACCTGCCCCGCCCCTTTTAGGATCGACTGATCGTCTTCGACCTGTCCCGGGATCAAAACCGTATGCTGCGCGGTTGGAACTTCGCTCGCATTCGCTGGCAAATTGTACTTGGACAGCTTTAGTGAGACCATCCGCTCGCGGATCGCGGCGGCACGCGTTAACGCCGTCTTGGGCAAATCCACACTGTCGCTGATCAACCGTTCTAAACGGCTTTCCCGCGTTGGATCATAGTAAATACCCAGATCATCAAGCGCTAAGGAAACGGGTTCAATCAACGCAGCCCCAAGGCCAGCAGATCGCAAGAACCCGTCCTCCACACGGTACAACGTTAGCCCTTCTTGCGCGCAGCCTTCGGCCAATTCAGCGGTTTCTTTACCTGACCAGACAAAGACATCCGCGCCATCACGCTTGGCCGCCGATATGGCTTTTTGTGGATCATCAAGAAACAACGGAGCCTTTGCAGCACCCTGAAAGAACCGCCGCAAGAACCCACGTTTCCATAGGCGCATTCCGACAAAGACCTGTGGTTTGCGGTGCTGTCGCGCGAAACCACCTTGTGTCGCAAGCGTTCGCGCCACGCCTATCACATCGCTCGCTGTGTCCGTAAAGGGATCATACCAGTGGCAGTATTGAACATAGGCAGCATGAAAAAGGTGTTCTGGCGTTCGGGTAGTTTTGCGTGTGACAGACGGGTGGCGATCGTCAGTCAGACCCAAACCGCAGTAAAACGCATTGCCAAAGACGACGGGCCTGTGCCCTGCAAAAATCGCCTCCATCCCCATGGTCGAGGACACGCAATACACCTTTTGTGCATGGGCCATCAGCGTCCAGGGCGACACGGCTTCGCGGTACAAAATCACCCGGTCCGTCACATCGTTGGCGTCAAAATACCCCCGCCGCCGCGCGGCGTTTGTTTCGGGATGGGTCTTGATCACGATCTTGGCGTTTGGATTTTCGGCTAAGGCCGCATCCAGCATCTGTTGAAACGTCCCCTCATCCGCCCCTGCACCCGTAATCGACGCATCGTGGCGTGTCTGGTCGACCAGAAGGACGAAATCATCAGGTAAATCAGGGGCTTCAACATCAAAGTCATTGTACTTTGACAGGTGATTTTCACGCAGAAAGGCAATACAATCGCGCGCATGTCGGGCTTGTTCAGCTGTCAGTTCTGGGCCTTGCTCCAAAAAATCACGCAAGTCATTTGGCTGTGATGTTTCAAAGTAGATGCCTTGACCATCCAAAATCACGGATTGCGGGCTTTCGCCCTGACGTCCCGTTTTGACGGATCGCAGGAACCCGTCTTCGGCAGTAATCACGCCCGCGCCCGTCTTTTCGGCAATTGCCCTTCCACGCGCTGCGGTGTTTGCCCGCCCCCAAACCAACACGCAGTCCGAAGCCTTCGGCCAGCCAAACCGTACAGGTGCACCCGCCGCTGCCAGAATACGGCGCAGCGCTTGGTTGCGCAGAAAGCTGAGTGAAAAGCCAAAGACCCGCGGCTGCTGATCTTGGGCATCCACGGGTCTTTGATCTGTCATCGGTTTATGCGAGGGGTGCTAGCCACCCGTCGCAGCACTTAGAGATTGCGCGGCACCAACACTGGATGTGAGCACGGACAAGGTTTTAGTCCACTGCACATACGGTGCTTCGGTCACATAAATCGTGTCGCCATCGCGGATTTGGAAGTCACGGCCCAAGAAAACCCCAGTCGGTTCAGTCAGATCGAGCACATAGGCAAAGCGTTTTGGCGTCTGAAGGTCATTGCGACCCAAAACACGGTTTGCGAAGGCTGGCGTTTCATCGCGGAAGATGAAAATGCCCGTCGGATCGGCAAGGCTGCTTTGCAGACCACCCATGAAGGCAATCGCCTCGATTGCGGTCATGGTCGGCTGTGGGAATTCCACCAAGGATTGGCCACCTGTTGCACCAAGAGCGGTGAAACGGCGTGTGTCTTCTTGGATCAGAATCCGATCTCCGGGACGCAGCGCGATGTCCTGCTTGTTGCTCGCAAACAAATCTTCGAGCCAAACCGTACCCTTGTGTTTGCCACGGATCACGGTCACGCGTGTGTTTTCAGGGTCTGTTGTGACCCCACCTGCGGCTGCAATCATCGTGGACAATGTGCTGGTCGAGGCCTCAATCGGGAACACGCCCTGCCCGCCTGCACCCACGATGGAAACAGTAGAACCATCGCCTGCGGCCCGTGCCACGATAAACTGTGGATCAGGTGTTTGGCTGTCCAATTTGCGTGTGATGATCCCGCGCAGTTGTTCTGGCGTGTTGCCAGCAGCGCGAATGCGACCAGCATACGGGATAAAGATGTGGCCCGTCTGATCCACTTGCAATTCCGTCAAAGTGGATGGTGCGCCAGCGGTCCCGAACAGACCTTCTTCCACGTTTTCGTAAACGGTCAGCAACAGGCGGTCGCCCTTGCGGATGGTGTCCGCGCCAATGGGTCCAGCGTTCAAAAATGCGCTGCTAAAACCCGGGGACTCCCCATCGGCCGTCGCTTGCACAACACGGTCGTTAACCGACACAATGTAGGCGTTGCCTTTTTGTTGAACGGAACCTGCAAAGATTTCACGTTTGTTTGGGCCCGGACGCGGCAACCCACAGGATGCCACAACGAAAGCCGCCACAAATAGAGCCATTACCCCGGCTCGGGGTCTCATGTATTTTGACAAGGTACTGCCCCTTACTGTCAAACTGCCTCGGTTTTTTTCTTTTACCGTCGCACAAACATAAGATTTTTCAAAGCTTTTTGATTCGCAGAGCTATTTCACTACCCGAAACTGTTGCACAGGGGCCGCGCTTGAGACAGTCAAGGCATCGTAAGGATCGTGTTCATCAAGCACCATGTCCACGACTTGTCGGATCAGGCGCACTCTACCTTTGCGGGAATAATATCCCCCTGTGATCTGCGACGTCATCAGCAAAAACTGCCTGTAATCACGATATGCAGACAGGTCTGGTTTTTTGGGGCTGGCAAAAAAATCAGCCAGCTCTTGTTCCGACGTGAATTCTGGCTTGCAGAACACCCCAGTTCCCAGCGCTTTGACAGGCAATCCGCGCCAAAGCGCCTGTTGCGCGGCAGTGGAATTGATCGTGACAACCGAACGCGCGAAATCCAACAGCTCTGCCAGTTTACCACCACGCACAAAGTGCACGCGCCCTTCTAGCCCGTATTCTTTGGCCAGTTGTGCCGCCACATGGGACAACGGCTGGCGGTCGTCTTCCAGTGGGTGCGATTTGAACACAAGGTGATGATGTTTGGGTGCTTTTTCAGCGAAGGCCACAACACATTCGCGGATAAACTCCGCCATGCCTGTGAAACGTGAATGGCTGCGGATGGATGCATCATGGCTCAGTTGCAGCAGGCTGAGGTGATAGACAAACCCGTTGCGCTTAATGCGCTGCGTCGCCTTCCAGCGGCGGTATGCATAGACGGGGCGCGTGATTAAACGTTTGAAATGTAGCCAAAATTCGTGGCTTACAGGGCTATCACGATGGGTTTCGTAGTTTTTGAATCGCCCATTTCGGGCCAAGATTTGCCAATGATAGACCGCGCCCAAAAGGATATGCTGGCGCATGTCACCCCAACGTGCGGGGGCTTCTGGTTGCTCATTATCAACGAATTGCAGCCCGGCGCGCATTTGTTCAACGCTCATATTCATCAGCTTAGAATGGCCGTTCACACCGTCGCGTTCATAGGTACACCAATAGGGTCGCAAATACCCTTCTTCAAAACAGTGAACCCGAATTTTGAGCGCTTGTGCAGCGTCAATTGCGGTTTTGTGCAAAGGGCGCGTATCACCGTAGATCACCAGATCCGTGATGCCATCACGCAGGAAATCCATGATGAAGTCAGCCCATTGATCATAGGGTTTGGTATAGGCCACAAAAGTCGATCGGTTGCGCCAAAAGAAGCGGTCCCCTTCGTTGAAACCGATCTTTGTAACCCTCGCGCCAGATTGCTGAATGGCTTTGCTGAGGTCGTAGAAAAACGGCCCGTGCGGCCCTTGCAGAAACAAGAAAGACTTATTTTCCATCCCAGCATCGGTCAGGCCCGTGACCATAAGGTCTGTCCCCTGCTCGCGCGTAAGATGTGGCTTTTTTGATTTATCTGTCACTCAAATTTTACGGATCGGCCCCTACAGCCTTCGTACCTTTGCGCTGTGTCTACACTCATTACTCATTTTTGCACCCAAACACGCGGGGTACGCGCTGCGCCACCTTATAGACGCCCTTGCCGAATTTGTACACAAAGGCTACGTGCAGAGCAGCAAAAATGAGGTGACATGATGTTTACAGGTATCATCACAGATATTGGCACAGTGGCCGAGCTGGAACAGCGTGGCGATCTGCGTGCGCGGATCGAAACCTCTTACGATCCCACAACCATTGATCTGGGCGCGTCTATTGCGTGTGAAGGCGTGTGTTTGACTGTCATTGAAATGGGCACGGGCGCAGATAAAAACTGGTTCGATGTAGAGATTTCGGCAGAAACTGTATCCAAAACCAACCTGAATTCATGGGCTGTTGGACGTCCTTTGAATCTGGAACGCGCATTAAAGGTCGGCGATGAACTTGGTGGGCATATCGTGTCGGGTCACGTGGATGGCTTGGCCGAAGTGATCAAGATCGCGGATGAAGGCGATAGCACCCGCGTAACGCTGCGCGCGCCTCTGGAACTGGCAAAGTTCATTGCGCCCAAAGGCTCGGTTGCGCTGAATGGCACATCGCTGACAGTGAATGGCGTGGACAATACGGATTTTGATATCAACTTCATCCCGCACACCAAACAGAACACGACATGGGGTCATGTAAAGATGGGTGATCAGGTGAATTTGGAAATTGACACGCTGGCGCGGTATGTGGCGCGGCTGGCAGAGATGACAACCTGATGACTGACACCATTCAAAACGCAATTGCACCGATTGAAGACATTATTGCGGACGCTAAGGCGGGCCGCATGTTCATTCTGGTGGACCATGAGGACCGCGAAAACGAAGGCGATTTGGTGATCCCTGCGCAAATGGCAGATGCGGCAGCAGTGAACTTTATGGCGACGCACGGGCGTGGCCTGATTTGTCTGACGCTGGAAAACGAGCGCCTTGATGCGCTTGGCCTGCCGATGATGGCAGCCAGCAATTCATCGCGCCATGAGACAGCTTTCACTGTATCGATTGAAGCCCGCGAAGGCGTCACCACAGGCATTTCCGCCCATGATCGCGCCAAAACGATCGAAGTCGCGATTGATCCTGAAACGGGTGCGCAGGACATCGCCACACCTGGCCACGTTTTTCCACTGCGCGCGCGCGATGGTGGCGTTTTGGTGCGCGCCGGCCATACCGAAGCCGCCGTGGATGTGTCTCGTCTGGCGGGCCTTAATCCGTCGGGTGTGATTTGCGAGATTATGAACGAAGACGGGTCCATGGCCCGCCTGCCCGATCTGGTGACGTTTGCGCAAAAGCATGACCTGAAGATCGGTACGATTTCTGATCTGATCGCCTACCGCCTGCGATACGACAATCTGGTGACGCAAACGCAGACGCGAACTGTGACCTCTGCCTATGGCGGCGACTGGGACATGCGGGTTTTCGCGGATAAGACGAATGACACCGAACATGTGGTGCTGATCAAAGGCAACATCACCACGCCCGATCCCGTGTTGGTGCGCACCCATGCATTGAACGTGGCCGAAGACGTTCTGGGCCTTGGCGCAACAGGCAAGCTGCCCCAAGCGATGGAACGCATTGCCGAAGCTGGTCGCGGTGTTGTGATCTTGTTCCGTGATTTGGACGCGAAACTGCAAATCGATGACGGCGACACGCCGCGCCGTTTGCGCTATACGGGGTTAGGGTCGCAAATCATGTCCTCGCTCGGGTTGCGCGAATTCATTCTAGTAACGGACAGCCCGATGCCCCAGATCATTGGGCTGGATGCCTATGATCTGAACATCGTCGGCACGCACCCTATTTCGAAAGGCTAAGATATGGCTGGCTCTGAAACACATCACACCCTGACGCCCCCTGTATTCGAGGACGAAAAACCCAATCTCGCGATTGTTGTGTCCCCTTATTACAAAGACATCGCCGACAACCTGGTGGCGGGTGCGCAAGCGGCGATCACCGCCAGCGGCGCGACCTTCGAAATGGTCGAGGTTCCAGGTGCGCTGGAAATCCCGACAGCTATTCGCATTGCCCAGCGGTCAAACAACTTTGACGGCTTCGTCGCACTTGGGTGCGTGATCCGCGGGGAAACCACACATTACGAAACGGTCTGCAACGACAGCAGCCGCGCGTTGCAGCTGCTGGGGCTGGAAGGCAACTGCATCGGCAACGGCATTCTGACGGTTGAAAACCGCACCCAAGCCGAGGTTCGCGCCGATAAAGATGGCCAGAACAAGGGCGGCGGCGCAGCTGAGGCAGCCTTGCATCTGATCGCGCTAAGCCACCGTTTTTTAAAGAAACCCAAAGGGATCGGGTTTAAACCCGCTTCCGAACATATCCTGATGGCAGGCAAATCAAAGGACACGAACACAGCATGAAACCTGCTGACAACAGACAGAAGAAATCCGCAACACGTCTTTATGCGGTGCAAGCCCTGTTCCAGATGGAAGCATCTGACACGGACGCCGACGCAGTACGCGATCAGTTTTTGAACCACCGATTTGGCGCAGAAGAAGACGGCGTGGAATGGTTTGATGGCAAAACTGCATTGTTTGAGGATTTGCTGACCACCGCCGTGCGCAATCAGGCCAAGATTGATCAGTTGACCGACGCAGCGCTGGTGGAAAAATGGCCAATTGATCGGATCGACCCGACTATTCGCGCCCTATTTCGCGCGGCAGGGGCAGAGCTGATCATGGCGAAAACGCCGCCCAAAGTGGTAATTTCTGAATTTGTTGACGTGACTAAGTCCTTCTTTCCAGACGGACGTGAAGCCAAGTTTGTCAACGCTGTGCTTGACCATGTGGCCCGCGCGATCCAGCCAGAGAATTTCTAAGCAATAGTCCAAAATCGGCGCGCCTTTGTCGAAAAAGCACAAGGTTAGGTCATTTTGAAGGCGCATGGTGTAGGGAAATCGCCCGTTTGAAAGCGCGTCATGCGTCTGATCATTTCCTTTGCCGCCCTGTTCCTGTCCATCTCTTTGTTGCAGTTATCAAGTGGTGCCATCGGCCCGCTGGATGCGCTGGCAGGATTGCAAAGCGGGTTTAGCCAGACGCAGATCGGCCTGCTCGGCTCCGCCCATTTCCTAGGGTTTTTTATTGGCTGTTGGTGGTCACCGCGCTTGATGGGCAGCGTTGGTCATTCCCGTGCCTTTGCCGTTTTTGCCGCTTTTGGGGCCATCGGCGCCATCGCGCATCCGATGATCGTGGACCCCACCGCTTGGGCCATTATGCGGATCATGACGGGTCTGTGTATCGCCGGCTGTTACACCGTGGTCGAGGCGTGGTTGCAAGCCAAACTGACCAACCAAACCCGTGGCCGCGTGATGGGCACGTACCGAGTGGTTGATATCGGCGCATCCTCCGTCGCTCAATTGATGATCGGCGTGCTCGATCCTGCGTCCTATGTGTCGTATAACTTGCTTGCGATCCTGTGTTGCGCTTGCCTGTTCCCGCTGACGCTCACGCAATCGCGTGAACCGGAAACACCCAAAGCGCCTCGTTTGCACCCCATCAAAACAGCGATCATGTCCCCCCTCGGCGCGGCAGGTGTCATGGTGGCGGGTATGACCTCTGCATCTTTCAGAATGGTGTCGCCGATTTATGGCAGCGAAATCGGCCTGACAGCTGCACAGATCGGATCGTTCCTTGCCACGGTTTTAATCGGCGGCGCAGTGGCACAGTTCCCTGTCGGCTGGCTCGCGGATAAATTTGACCGCCGTTGGGTGTTGATCGGTCTGTCCGCTGCTTCGATTGTCGTTTGCATGGGGTTGGTTGCGGTCAGCAGCATGAGTTTTGGAGTCGTCTTCGTCATGGCCGCCTTGTTTGGCCTGACCACATTCCCCATCTTTTCGGTATCAGCAGCACACGCCAACGATTTTGCCAGCCCCGAACAAGCGGTAGAACTAAATGCGTCCCTTATGTTCCTTTACGCGCTTGGTGCGATTTTCAGCCCGATCATAGCTGCATACCTGATTGCAAATTTCGGCCCCGCAGCTTTATTCGCCTTTATTTCCGCAGCCCATGTGATCCTTGTCGTATTTGGTCTGGCGCGTATGACGGTACGACCCACTAACACTGACAAAACGCGCTATAAATACATGCCACGTACGTCCTACATTGTCGGGCGTTTGATGCGGCGCAAACGCTAAAATCGAACATTTTGGATCATTCAACAAACCAATTTAACCCGATCCACCCTTGAGCCTGCTCAAACCCTTCCGCTAAGCTCACCACAAGCACGGAGGGACGCATGGCACCTATCACCAACATTTACGACCTTAAGGCGCTGCACAAAAAGCGCACGCCAAAGATGTTTTACGATTACGCTGAAAGCGGGTCGTGGACCGAGCAAACCTTTCGCGACAATGTCGACGATTTCGCCAAAATCCGCCTGCGCCAAAAAGTGGCCGTGGATATGTCAAACCGCAGCACGGAAATGCCGCTGCTGGGGCAGCCTGCCAAAATGCCTGTGGCCCTTGCGCCTATTGGAATGCTCGGAATGCAGCACCCAGATGGCGAAATTCTTGCTGCCCAAGCAGCCGAGGCGTTTGGCGTGCCCTTCACCCTATCCACCATGTCGATCTGTTCAATTGAAGACGTGGCCGCACACACGACAAAACCCTTTTGGTTTCAGCTTTATGTGATGAAAGACCGCGACTTTATCGAACGG
>CALLAV010000166.1 GCA_938001995.1 uncultured Amylibacter sp.
AAATCCGCACCGGGCGTAATGTTCAGCAACAATCCCGCGCCAATAAAGGCGAGCAATACGGTCACGTCAAAACTGGTCAGCACATCCCACATCAGTATTGATCCACTTTCTCGACACCCTCTTCGATGTCGTAATAATCGCCTTTGTCTGCCACAAAAATGTGCTGCTCTGTCTGCAACCCCGTTGGTCCATCAAGCGTACCTGTCGCCACAGATGTCGCCCCTTCGCCGTCCAGTTGCCAGAACATCGACGATCCGCATTCCGTGCAAAATCCACGCCGCGCTGTGTCAGTCGAGCGGAACCATTTCAGCCCATCGTCTTTCGTGACATGAAAATGCTCACTGGGAACTTGAGTCGCACTCCAATAATGGCCGCTGGTTTTGCGACACTGCGTGCAATGACACGCTACGGATGGGCGCAATGCACCGCTGAGCTCATAGGTGACCGCGCCACACAAACAGGAACCTTTTTTCACAGCATCCTCCATTAATATACTGGCGGAGCGATGACCCAAATCACCACCGCGTCCTGCGTCCAAGGGTTCGCCCAGCGGTACGCCTCGCCACGAATGCGAAAGCTGTCGCCTGGTTCCACATCAAACTGACGCGCCCCAACCCACAGGCGCAGCTTACCCGAAATAACGTAGCCAACCTCTTGTGTTGGGCGTGTTTCAAACTTCGTCATCTCGGCCCCTGCCTCAAACGTCGAATGAAACATCTCAAAATCATCAGTAAGATCGGGGGACAACAGTTCTTCGATCAAACCATTGTCGCCATTCCCGACGCGTCGCCGCGCTGCACTGCGCACCACGTAACCTTCTTCCTCTGGGACCGCAGGGGCCCGACCAAAGAAGATGGACACCGAAACGTCCAGCGCCTGCGCCAATGTTTTCAACTCGTCGATGGAAGGATGGGAAATGTCGCGTTCTACTTGGCTGAGCCATCCGACAGATTTCCCACAACGTTCAGCCAGATCCATCAACGTCACAGTCCGCGCCTTGCGCAAGGCCCGCAAGTCCGCCCCAAGTGATGCCGAAAGATATGGAGATGTGTCTGGCATGATTCCCATTCGTGAAATTTATCATGAAAATTTCACACTTTATTTCACCAAAGCAAGCCTAAAAGCGACGTCACGTCAGATTTTTTGATCTTTTCGTGTTTTTTCCAGTTCTTTGCGGCTAAACCTTTGAGCGTAGGGTTGTTTCGTACGGGAGGCTGACAGATGCAGCGCAATGAGCTGACATTTCCAAAAGACACGTTTTTAGGCCGTATTAACGACCAATCATGGGAGGAATTATCGTCCCTTTGGACGGTGCGCCGCTATCCGTCACGTCACTTCATTATTTCCGCTGAAGACCGCGACAGCGATGATGTGTTTTTTGTAATCGACGGTCAAATCCGCGCCACTGTGTACACAGACGCAGGGCGCGAGGTGTCGTTTTTGTCGTTTTCCAACGGCGACAGCATCGGCGAATTTTCCGCATTAGACGAAGCACCAAGGTCAAGCGATGCGGTTGCCGAAAAAGAAAGCCTTGTGGCGCGCCTGCCCGCCGAACAGTTTCGCAAGCTGGTGAAATCCAATCCAAATATAAGCCACGCGCTGCTGATGTTGATGATCGGCCACCTGCGTCGCTTGTCCAAGCGCGTTGTCGATTTCAACGCGAAAACGGCCGATGAACGCCTTCGCGACGAAATCCTAACCCTTGCAGTCAGCCGTGCAAAAGGCGCGGATGAGGTGTTGATTGATCGCCCGCCAACCCAATCCGAAATGGCCTCTGTGGTGTTTTCGTCTCGCGAAAGTGTTGCCCGTGAAATGGGACGTATGCGCAAAGCTGGCGTTGCGCTGCGCGTTAAACGTAGCCTGCACATCCCAAGCATTCGCAAGTTCGAAGCCTACATCGAACGCTCCGCACCCTAGCTTTTGGAAAATGCGCTCGACTCGGCAGGGCGAATCTTGGTAAGAACAAATCAAGAACATTATTGACTTCTGCTGCCATGCCCACACGACGTATCCTTTCCATATGGTTCCCCCACTTGGCCGCTGAACGCGTTTTGCGTAGCCATCGTGGGGCCATCCTGAACCCCTTTGCAATCGTTGCCCAAGACAGCAACGCGCTCACGCTTGCCTGCCTGTCAGCAGAAGCCAGTGCCGAAGGGCTCACCATTGGTCAGTCCCTATCCGATGCCCGCGCCTTTTGCCCCAACCTCATGACCGCTCCTGAAAATCCACTACAAGAGGCGGGGTTTCTGGCGGGTCTGCGGCGTTGGGCGGGCAAATATTCCCCTTGGGTGGCAGAAGAGGCGCCCGCGTCTCTGATCCTCGACATCACAGGATGCGCGCATCTGTTTGGCGGCGAAGAACAGCTGGCAGAAGTGATTTCCCAAGATCTGCAAGACCTGCGCCTCACAGGGTTGCTCGGCATCGCAGACACGCCTGGGGCCGCATGGGCACTGGCGCGGTTTGCGGGGCAATCCGCGCAGGCGCACCGTTCAGGAGACGCCATTGAACAAGAAGCCCGCGCCACGCGGTCCCGCGCATTCAAGCGGCGCAATTGGGAGCGGGGCGGCCCCGCCCCTGCCCGTCTGCAAGCGGACACAAACGCGCCCTGCATCGCAGCGCCGGGCAAAACCCGCGAGGCCATCGCCCGTCTACCCGTGGCCGCACTGCGTCTGCCGCGCGACATTTGCACGAACCTCAACCGTCTGGGCATCCGCATCATCGCCGATCTGATCGGCCTGCCCCGCGCCGCCTTGATGCGCCGCTTTGGGCGCGATGTGGTGCTGCGTCTGGATCAGGCGCTGGGCGCAGATCCCGAACCAATTTCGCCTGCACGGCGCACCCATCATTTTGCCACACGCCTGTCCTTGCCTGATCCCATTGGGCTGGCCGAAGATATCACCGCTGGCATCGAGCGTCTGTTGCCGCCCCTGTGCGAACGGCTGCGCAAAGCAGGGCGTGGGGCGCGACAGTTGCGGCTGTGGTGTTTTCGCACGGATCATACCGTGCAGATTATCGAAGTGGGTCTTGCCCGCCCCAATCACGATCCTGAGCGCATACGCCCGCTGTTATTGCTGCAACTGCCTAATGTGGAACCTGGCTTTGGTATTGATACCTTACGGCTAGAGGCATTCGTGACCGAACCCCTGTCCAACACCCAACACAAGGGCCACGCCGACGCCGTTGCAAGCGCCCAAAAACTGCGGGATGGGGACAATGGCATGGCTGATCTGATGGGGCGGCTGGGTGCGCGCATTGGTCTGGAAAGCATCACGCGCCTGCATCCAGCCGACAGCCACATCCCCGAAAAAACCGCCACCCGCATGGCCGCTGCCTATTCTGAACCTGCGCAAGATTGGCCCGAGGTCCGCCTACGCCGCCCGTTAACCCTGTTCCAACCTGAAATCGTCACCGTTGAACAGCAGGGAGAAACGCCTTCTGCGGCACCTGCCGTGTTTCGCTGGCGCAGGCGGGCCTTTCATACCGCCAGCGCGACGGGGCCAGAACGTCTGTCGCCAGAATGGTGGCTCGATGACCCGAACTGGCGCGGGGGCACACGGGATTATTGGCGCATTGAAACCAAAACGGGGGAACGGTTGTGGATTTTTGAAACCAAAACCCGTGAATATTCGGGCGGTTGGTTCTGTCAGGGTGATTTCGGTTAAAGCCGCAGTCGCAGAAAACCATAAATCCCAAGGATGACCGCAATGCAGCCTGCGATGACATAGGGCAACCGTAGCGCGGCTTCGCGCCCCAAGTCAGGTTCGGCCAGCGCCACGACCCCACCCGCCAGCAAAGCGCCAACAGGCATAAGACCCCATCCAAAAAAGCGGTAAATGCTGTTCACACGACCCAGCAAATCGTCTGGAATCAACCGCTGGCGATAAGACACGGTGACCACATTCCAAAGCAAGCCCGCGAACATCTCTACAAACAGTGCAGCGGCTACAACCCACACATTCGAGGTTAAGAAAATCACGAAAAACATCGTGGGGAACAGCAGCAAAACCAGTTGTAAACTCCGCTCCGCGCCTAAACGTTGGGCAATACCAGGACAAAGCAGTCCACCAACAACACCGCCCGCAGCCCCCGCTGTCAGCAACAGACCATGACCAAAGCCCGACAAATTCAAAATTTCTTGTGAAAACAGAACCAAAATCGTCAACGCCATAATCGACAACATATTCGAAAACCCGAGCATGACCGCCAGACGTAACAATTTTGGGTGATCCCAAAGCCAAATGAACCCTTCTTTTGCTTCCACAAAAAGGGAGCGTCGCACAGGGGTGCTGCGCGGGGGAACTGTGATCAGCCACACAACCCATGCCGCAAGAGCGAACGTAATTGCATCCAAGGCAAACGGCGCAGGCACAGCATAGGCGATCAGAAACCCCGCAAGCGGCGGCCCAATGAAGCTGCCCATGATCTGCTCAATGCTCCAAATCTGGCCATTGGCCCGTTCGAGGTCATTGGATTCCACGACCGACGGCAGTGCCGTTTGCGCTGCATTATCGCGCACCACCTCGGCCGAGCCGAGTAGGAACGCCAAGCCAGACAGTGCCAGAATGTACCACCCCGCACCGCTGACAGGCGGCAAATCTGGCAGCGTCACGATCAACGCGACCACACCAGACGTCAGCAAAAGCCGCAACAAATCTGCCATCACCATCAGGCGTTGGCGATCACCGCGATCCGTAATCACACCCGCTGGGATAGAGAAAAGGAACCAAGGTAAGCGGGTTGCAAACGCAACCATTGCAATCAAAAAAGGGTCCCGTGTGATCAATGACGCAAGCCACGGAAATGCCAACGCAGACACACCATCACCAAGGTTGGAAATAGCGGACGCGGAAAACAAAAGCCGGTAATTACGGTTCTTTGCAAGCAATGACATAGCGCGCAGATGCTGTTGTTTTTACAGCAATGTCAACCACTTCAAGTTGAGCCTGAGGTCACCCGCTGAAATTGCAAAGTTGACGTTAGGTCGCCTTGCGCGTGAATGTCAGGTTCGTTTCATCCGAAAGATTTGGTTGGAACCGATAGCCATCCACATCAAAGTCTTTCAGTCCATCCACGCTGTCCACACGGTTCTGGATCATATACCGCGCCATTGCACCCCGTGCCTTTTTCGCGAAGAAGCCGATCATCTTCAGCTCTCCATCGCGGTCTTCCTTGAACGATGGTGTGATCACTTGGGATTTCATCACTTTTTGGTTCGCAGCCTTAAAATATTCGCTGCTGGCGCAGTTGACCACGGGCGCACCACCTGATGCCGCGTCCATCGCCTTGGCCAGCTTAGTGCCCCAATAGGCATACAACGACGGGCCTTCTTTGTTCGCCAAACGGCTGCCCATTTCCAAGCGATACGGCTGGATCCGATCCATTGGGCGCAGCAGGCCATAAAGCCCACTTAGAATGCGCAAATGATCCTGCGCATAGGCCTGTTCATCCGAATTCAGGCTGTCCGCGTCCAATCCCACATAGGTATCACCCGCAAAAGCCAGCATTGCTTGTTTGGAGTTTTGATCTGTCGATTCTTTGGCGAATCCTTGAAACCGTTCGCGGTTCAGTTTTGCCAAATCTTCTGAAATTTTCATTAGGTCGCGCAGTTCAGACACGCTCAGTTTTTTTGCGATACGGGCCAATCGGTTCGCATCGGCCTGATACTCTGGCAGCGTTTCAATCACCCCTTGGGGTTTTTCGTCAAAGTTCAGTTTCTTTGCAGGGGACAGAACAGCCAGCATTTTTCGCCTCTAAAATCGGATATCACTTTCTAAGGGATATAGCATCAATTCACCAATGGAAAAGCGCGTCTATTCGGCTGCAATTTCTTCTAGAAATGCTACGCCAAAACGTGCCGCCTTAGCAGGGCCAACACCGCCAATACCCTCCAAGGCATCAACTGTGTTCGGCTTCATTTGCGCAATCTTCGACAGGGTCGAATTTGAGCAATTTAAAAACGTATCAAGCCCATTCTCTCCCCGTGCCAACCGTACTTGCGCGGCCTGCAAACGATCAAACAACTCGCCCGCATCGCGCCCCGCTAACTTGCGACGTGCGGGATGAACTTCCTCTGCGGCTCCGTTGATCACCTCTAAAAACGCTTTGCCATATCGTTCCAACTTTACCGCACCCACACCGGGCAAACGTGCGAAACCATCGATGTCTTTGGGCCGCGCGGTCGCCATTGCAATGAGGGTAGCATCAGGAAACACCACATAGGCTGGTGCTTGCATGTCTTCTGCCAGCGCGCGGCGTTTCGCCTTTAATGCGGACAACAGCGGTTCATCCTCGTCCGCTACCATCGCTTTGACACGTGTGCGCGAATGGCGTGTTTTCACCATCGTATCTTGACGCAGCTCAATCGTTTCTTCACCGCGCAGCAACGGACGTGCCTTTTGCGTCATGCGAAATGCACCGTGGCGCTCCATGTCAGGGCGGATCAGATCATACCCCATCATCTGACGAAATATCCCCTGCCATTGCGATTTATCGAATTCCTTACCGATCCCAAAGGTCGGCAAATCATTGTGCCCGCGCTGTTTGATCCGATCCGTCATCGTTCCGCGCAGCACGTCGATCAGATGCCCGGCGCCAAAATATTCGCCCGTTCGCAAGACCGCTGACAACGCCTTGCGCACAGCTTCGGTGCCATCAAAAACCTTCGGCGGATTGGCGCAAAGGTCGCAATTCCCGCATTCCTCGATCTCGTCCCCAAAATACCGCAACAGCACACGCCGTCGACAGCGACGCGCCTCGGCCAACCCCAAAAGCGCGTTTAGCCGACCGTGATCTGCCTCCTTGCGGTCCGCTGGGGCAAGCCCTTCGTCGATCTGTGCCCGTCGCAAACGCACATCATCTGCGCCGTACAGCGTGAGCGTATCCGCAGGCGCACCATCGCGACCCGCGCGACCAATTTCTTGGTAATAGCTTTCCATCGACTTGGGCAAATCCGCGTGTGCCACCCAACGAATGTCTGGTTTATCGACGCCCATGCCAAAGGCAATCGTCGCACAAACGATCAATCCATCCTCGCGTTGAAACCGTGTTTCAGCCAATCGGCGATCGTCTTTTTCCATCCCTGCATGATAATGCATCGCTGAATGCCCCGCATCACGCAACGCGGTCGCCAGCGTTTCGCATTTGTTGCGCGATGAGCAGTAGACGATCCCAGATTGCCCTTTGCGGGCATTTACAAAATCCAAAAGCTGTTTGCGTGGGCTGTTCTTTGGCGCGAATGCCAGATTAATATTCGGGCGATCAAAGCCTTGAAGAAATGTCGTTGGGGCCACGCCCGCGAACAGGCGTTCCACGATTTCTTCACGGGTTTCGGCGTCCGCAGTGGCCGTAAACGCCGCCAGAGGCACTCCAAGATCGTTGCGCAATGCCCCGATCCGCAAGTAATCAGGGCGAAAGTCATGCCCCCATTGACTGACGCAATGGGCTTCATCTACCGCAATCAACCGCGTGTTCACCTTGCGCAACAACATGGCTGTGCCCGGGTTCGCCAGTCGTTCTGGCGCGATGTACAACAGCTTAAGACGCCCCTCATCGAGCGCTTGAAACACGTCTTCCGTTTCTTCTTCGGTGTTTCCCGAAGACAGCGACCCCGCCGCCACGCCAAAAGCGTTTAGCGCGCGAACCTGATCCCGCATCAGCGCAATCAGCGGAGAAATCACCACTGTCAAACCGTCGATACACAGCGCGGGGAGTTGAAAGCACAAGGATTTCCCGCCGCCCGTCGGCATAATCGCCAGCGTGTTTTCACCTGCGATCACTGCATCCACAACTTCGCGCTGCCCATCGCGGAACTCCGCATGGCCAAACACCTGTGACAACAGCTTTAGGGGGGCGTCCTGATCGTCCAACATCTTACTTTTTATAGTCTGCTCTTTAGGCGTAGTTTTGACAGGTTGCGGTTTGGTTAACAACCCGTGACCACGGACCAATTCCTTGTACGACGCCAAACCCGTTTCGCGCAAAACAGAGCTGGATCTAGAAAGATATTTTGGCGGCACTGTCATGGGACCAATATCATAACCCTTTACAAGTCCGCCTGATTTCAGCCAAAACAAAGGACGTTTTCCACTGGGGTAGCTGCCTGTTGTTGATCCGAATGCTCACACTGATTGCCGCCCTGCCGTTGCGTATCTGGGTCTTGTTCCAGCGCATGCGCGGCACGATCTCTGCTGATGTGGCTGCGAACAGATTGGGCCGCGCCACCGCGACAAAGCCCGACGTACCCGTGATTTGGATCCATGCCGCGTCCTTGGGCGAGTTGTCCTCTGTTCGTCCGTTTCTACGCCATTTAGCCCAGACTAAACCGAACACCGCGTTGGTGATCACAACCAATAATCCCACCGCCCTAAACGTGGCCGCAACGTGGACTGATGTGCCTGCAATCTTGCAGGCTGCACCGCTCGACATCCCATCGGTGGTTGAAGAGTTTCTGAACCACTGGCGCCCTGTCGCCTTCGTTAATGTCGAAACAGAGGTCTGGCCCAATCGTTTCAAGGCGCTCGCGGCACGGGGGATCCCAAGTGTTGGTTTAAACGCACGTATGTCTGACAGTTCGGCAAAGCGTTTCGCAAAACTTGGCGCGTCCGTCGGGCTACAACACTTTAAAACCATCTTTGCACAAAACGAGGCATCTGCGCAAAACTATCGCAAGATCCTTAGCTCAACTAGCGTTGTGGAGGTTATTCCAAACTTCAAAGCGATGGTGCAATTGCCTCAAACAGATCCTACTTTGGCAGCCCAATTTGACCACAACACAACCCTCTTGGCTGCATCCACGCACCCTGGTGAAGAAGAGGCCATCCTCGCCGCATTTTGTAAATTGGTCGACGACGATGACTCCCTGAAATTGATCCTCGTGCCTCGGCATCCTAACCGGTCCGCCGACATAAAATCCATCGCACGAAATCTGGGGCTGGACCCTAAACCTCTTGGTAGCGGT
>CALLAV010000167.1 GCA_938001995.1 uncultured Amylibacter sp.
TTAATCTCACCAAGGAAGTTTTGCAGCCGTGATAGGTAAGCTTTGAACTCCAGAAAATCGAAGTGAACCTTGGCTTTTTTACGCTTGCTCACATCCGTCAGCTTCCACTGATCCGTGGTTTGCGCGATGGCGTGGGACACAAAACTATCCAAAGGATTGCGTGTTAGAACAATTTTGGCGCATTCAGGATCATTCAAACAATGTTTCAGCACGCGCGGGTCATGATCCGAAAACAGACGGAACCCGGGCAATGTGTCTTTTTCCTTGGAAATCATGCGATTGAGCAACCGTTGCGGTTTGACTTCGCGGTCTTGCATATTCACGCCAAAAGCTTCGTGCTGGTTGAGAAACCCGATAAAATGCGGATTAAACAGCTCGCCGTGGCTGGAAAAACTCTCAAACAATTGAATATTTTGCTCAAACAGGTTCGACCCGGTCCGCATGTTCCCGAGCAGAACAAAGTATTTGAATTTTTCTGTCATCTACTTCACCACATACGGCTTTTCAAAAACCGTGTCCTGCTTTTTCTTATCCTTCGGTTTGGCCGAGGGTTCGTATTCGATGTTCAAACCATGATTGCGCAGTTTACGCGCCAAATTGTCGAGCCCATCTAAATTCGCGCGTTCTGGCATAATCTTCAGGCTGTTTGGTGACACGCTTGGCAAATGATCTATCGCCGTCATCAGCGTCTTTGCGGGATGCGCGAGCATATCTGCCAAATCAATTGTGACCAGTTTAGCCTTGGCTGTTTCTTTTTCAAACTCCGCCAGAAAGCGGCGCTCTAGGCGATAAAAGCGTTTGGCATTGGCCAGTTGGTTTTCAAAAGAGCTGGATTTTTGCAGCACCTCAACCAACCACGAATGCCGAATAAGAACCACATGCGCTTTCTTGTCGTGGGCCAATGTGCCAACAATCCGTGGGTTATCACGGAAGTCATACATCAGGCTTTGGTGCTGGTCTCGTTGCCCCCACAACAAATTGGCTAAATAGCCTTTTGGGTTGCGGTTCCGCACCTTCGGTTCAGCAGGTAAATTACCCACGAAATCAGACTTCGCATCAACACGTCCTACACTTGCGCGTGCAAATACGCTGCCATGAGACACGGTATCGGTATTGGTTTCGATCCAATCAGGAAAATTCTCGTAAATTCCTCTGAAGCCCACAAAAACAGTGAACGGTGCAACAGACGCACCTGTGCGTTCGGCCCGATCATACGGAAAACGCCCTTGATGGAACCGTCCTTCGCCGCCTTCGCAGCGCAAGATATCCGCTTGTTCAAACTTCTCGTCAAACGCTTTTGGATCAGCACCAGACATGGGTTGGTTTGCACGTTTTTCGTCCAAAAGACTCGAATATAATTTGTCCGCACCTGTCCAGATTTTCCGCGCCCAAAAACAATCGGATTGCGTCAACTCTTTCAAATGGTCGTCATACAGAACAAACGGTTTGCCCAGATAGTCGAACTTTGAAAACGTCAATGAACGGGATTCAATCGACTTTGAATGCAACCGCGCCAACGTCTGGAAATAGCTTTCGTCAGGGATCCAAGACCAATTGAAATACGCATCAAAGTAGGGCCGTTTCGGATCGTTAATGATCGCACGCAATGTCTTTGCCGTTAGGCTCCACCACTGCGAACCGATATGCGGCACCAGCGGTTCGGGAATTTTGCGTTTGATTTTTGCCCAGCGCTGAATGTCCACAAGCCGATCAAACGCGCGGCGTTGTTTGCGCCACGAAAACGGGAAGTAAAAGGTAAAACGCTCTTCGTTCAGACCATCCTTCACCCAATAGTTGTTCTTCACAGATACAGATTCGATGTAGTCCACACCAGAATTGCGGTTCAAGAACCGCTTCATTTGACGCACGGGGCGGATCGGCAGGCAAGACCCGCTGATCAGCGACACATGGCTTAGGTCACCAAACGTATCCAACAATTTTTCTGACGCATCTAGCGTCGCTTGTACCAACGAAAATTCGCCCCATTCACAGGCAGTGCGTTTTGACAAAACCACCACATTTTCGAAACTCTGCACATCTGCCTTAAAACGATTGTAATCGTCCAAACTGACCTTTTTGTCGATGTGAACAGCAACCGCACAATCTTCGCTGGACAAATGTTGCGCCAGTTCCGCCACACGATGCAAATCGGTATGCGCCAAGATGACAAAGCCTAAGCGCACATTCATGCCCAATTCCCTCGCGCCATCAGACCCAAATCTTCAAGTTGACGCCAATCCTGATATTCGCTGGACTGTTCGTTCCACAACAAAAGATCACCGTTCAACTGCTTTAGATAGGTGCGGTACTCACGGCTTGCAGCATAGTGTTGTTTACGCTTCATTTCCTCTTCTGCTTTTTCGGAAAAGGTATTCATGAACTTGGTATGGAGCAAAACGCCACACGGTTTCTGCCCTCCCCATTCGTCGTAAACAAGGTTCAAACCACGAGGCAAAAGTGTGTGGGTCGAACTGACGTAAACATAGCCCTTAGACCATTTCACCAGTGGGGTTTTGTTCAATGCTGGGGCAAATTGTGGCTTGTCACGGAAAAACGATCGCAGACGGGGACCGCCCTGAATCCACAGGTTTCCGTATTTCTTGTTCTTTTCGATAAAGTAGTTCGACGCATCAAAATAAGACGCTGTCTGAACGGGATTTTTGCCTTCACGAATACGAGCGTGTTGGATTTTTCCTTTGGGGTACATGTCCAAAAGCATCGTACCGAAAGACTTGATCGACGACGCATCCAGCCAATCCGTTAAAGCGCGCAACGGGCGCGTGTCACAGAACGGGTAGACCAGCATTTCATCCACATCGACCACAAGAACCCAGTGCCCATCTGCATATTTTGCCTTCAAGCCGTTCAACCAGTCGACACCAAATTTGGATCGTTTGTAGGACGCCGTTGTGGTCCAAACAGACGTGTCGGGCTGGTCTTGCAAATACTCGCGCCCGCCATCTGTGCTGTCGTTGTCCACAAAGAAAAAATGGTTCACACCCAGCTTGCGATAGTAGTCGAGAAAATACGGAAGGCGGGCTTTTTCATTTCGAAGCGTCGAAAAAACGAGGATATCCGTCGGAGCGATTTGCTTGGTTCGATCAACAACACACGTCAATTCGCGACGCTTGCGCAAGGCGCGCACTCGCCGACGTTTGCGTTCAATCCGCAATTTATATCGACTCCATAAACTCATAGGGCCTGACTACTCGTGAAATACCTGCTGTGCCTAAGTATCACCGAAAACATGGCAGAAATGTGAATCCCAACGGGGGATAGACTTCAACTTGGGGGCTAAACCCGTTGTATCAAGACCGTTTTTGGTCTTTTGTGCAACACTCTGGATCGTTTCGGCCCAAATGTCTGCATCGTTCACATTCAGGAAAGCTGCCCCGTCTCCAAGGATTTCACGGAACACAGGCAGGTCAGAACAAATAACGGGAACACCCATCTGCGCGGCTTCGAGCGCGGGTAAACCAAATCCTTCGGCAAAGCTTGGGAACAAAAGGCCAGCGCTTTGGGCAATTTCTTTACCCAACTCTTTGTCGTTGATATCGGACGCTTCAAAGATATGCTTACCCATCAAAGGTGAGGTGTCTAGAAAGGCAAAAACGTCTTCGTTATTCCACCCGCGCCGACCAATTATGTGCAAGCCAGGAACATCATCAGTAGGCAAAGACTTCGCTAGGTTTTCCCAAATCCTCAACAATAACATATGGTTCTTACGTGGCTCGATTGTGCCAAGACAGACAAAATACGGCTGTGCGTTGCGTGGGTTTCTAGGGGTTTGCATCGGTTCCACACCAAGATGCGCAACAACTGTTTCAGGGTCCGCACCCCATGTACTGAAATAGTGTTTCACCCGCGCTTCGGTGTCCGCAGAATTGCAAATGATCCGATCCGAATGGCGCGCCAAGGATTGCATCCGCGTTTGAAACTGCTCGGTGATACCGTCCCGCGTGTATTCAGGAAAATCCAGCGGGATCATGTCATGCACCATCGCCGTGATTTTCGCGCATCCAGCTTTTGAGACTGCGGACAAAAATAGGTCCGTCAGATTGCTATGCCCGACGTTCACATATTCCACACCTTGCAGCGCATTACCCCCAAACAAACTATTTGGATCAGGCGATGTTTTGATCGCCACCGCGCGAAAATACTGCCGCGCCTGACGCTGTTCTTTGGGTAGTTTCAACCGATAGAAATCGCGCATGCCCAAACGCCCAAGAGTGCGTCCGTTTTGCAAGGTGGACATGCCCGCCACAGCATCTTTGGCGTTTAAGAGGACATAGTCTTTGCCCATCTTTGCCACAGCCAAACAAGCGGGATCGCGTGCAGATAGTTCGGACAAATACGCGATTTCAACACGATCTATGCCCGTTGGCTTCCCCCGCCCAATGCGAGAGATAAATCGCGTTATATCAATTAGGTATCGCGTCATAGTTAAAGACTTAAACGAAAAAGGCCGAGGCAACAAATGCCCCGGCCCAAAATTTCAAATGCAAAAGAATTATTGTGCTGCACGTCGCGATTCAACGGCCTCAACCAAGAAGTCCATGAACTCGGCGGACAAATCACCACGGGCAAGACCGTAGGCAACAGTCGCCTGCAAGAAACCAGCCTTTGAACCACAGTCATAACGCTGACCTTCAAACCGGAAGCCGTACACGTTGTCAGAGTTTTCGATCTCTTTAGCGATTGCGTCTGTCAGTTGGATTTCCCCACCTGCACCGCGTTCTTGCGTGTCCAAGTTGTTCAAAATCTGTGGCGTCAGAATGTAACGGCCAATCACAGCAAGGTTCGATGGCGCGTCTTCGGGCTTGGGTTTTTCAACCATGCCTTTGACCGACACAAGCGAGCCCATGTCCTCTTTGATATCCAGCAAACCGTAAGATGATGCTTTGTTTGGTGCCACTTCCATGGCTGCAACAATGTTGCCGCCCGTGTTTTCATGCGCATCCACCATCTGTTTCAGAACTGGCTTTTCGGACGCAATCACATCGTCTGTCAGGATAACAGCAAACGGTTCATCCGCGATCAGGCGACGGGCACACCAAACAGCGTGACCCAAACCCAGTGCCTCGCGTTGAC
The DNA here is from genome assembly GCA_938001995.1 of uncultured Amylibacter sp. Taxonomy (GTDB): domain Bacteria; phylum Pseudomonadota; class Alphaproteobacteria; order Rhodobacterales; family Rhodobacteraceae; genus Amylibacter. The sequence goes on from CALLAV010000167.1 coordinate 5,092, forward strand.
GAACATAGGCAATTTCACCGCTGTCCATTGTGGATTTCATCAGGATATCTAGCAAATCGTCTTTGCCTTTGGCTTTCAACGATTGCTCCAACTGCGGTGCGCCGTCGAAGTAATCTTCGAGCGCGCCTTTGCCACGGGACGTGACAAAAATAAATTCTTCAATCCCTGCGTCGCGGGCTTCGTCAATCGCATACTGGATCAACGGCTTGTCTACCAAACATAGGATTTCTTTTGGGATACTCTTGGTTGCTGGCAGGAACCGTGTTCCCAATCCCGCAACAGGAAAAATAGCCTTCGTTACTCGTTTCTTCATAGTGTACCCCTTGTTAACAACACTTTTCTCAGACTGATCTACGCACTACCCTCGCACGCAATGGTTAATCAGCTACCGCCAGTTTTTGTCTTTTCTAAGACGAAATTACGAAAAACTTTAATTGTTCGTAGGTTCGTTCCCGGAAAAATGCTGCTTGCTCGCTCAAATTCAATTCGAACCCTCTCCCCAAGTCTTTTTGCTTGGAACATCGGATCCGACCTCTTTGACCTACCAAACAATCCACCCTTTTGCATCCAAAAACCACGCACATCGTAGCTACGCTTGTGGAACAAAGTGGTGATCGAAAAAATCATAACAAGGGTGGGAGTATGAATCTTCGCGTTTTTAAGTGTGCGCGCTAACAAACGGCGGCGCGACAGAGTGCTGCCACCGATGACTTCGAACGTGTGTGGGGTGCTGTGGCCGAAGGGCTGAAACTGTCTTTCAACAGGTCTTGATTGCCTAGCGCTTTCGTCCAAAGGAGCCTCAAAACCACTGTGCAATGACGCCATCAACCGCGTCACGTCGTGCGGTTCAATGCGGCCGTCCACCATCAAACTGATTAGGCGGTTTCTTTGGTCTTTGGCAAAAGCATTCAGCGACGTCGCATGGGTCGCAGGGTCTGCGTGGTTGTGCAAAAATCGCTTCTTGCTCGCACCTAAATCCACGAGCGTTTTGGGAACGCGCGCATCGGACCGCTGCTCGCTTTCCTCAAAGCCGTGATGCACTTGCGCGAACGGAACAAAGGCACTGTCATACCCCGCATCTGCCAAACGTTTGCAAACATCGGTTTCATCTAGAAAGAACCGAAACCCTTCGTCAAAATTACCTACCCCATTCATTGCCGTCCTACGAAACGCACAGTTTGTGCCCTGCATTTTGGCGAACTGCGCCCCATCGTACGGAACGACAGTAAACGGCTGCGTTTCATCCACATTCAATGGGTAATCATCGCCGCATGCATCGCAGAGCAGCCCGCGCCATTGGTAATCGATCCCATTGCGCCCCCGCACAAAGCCACCTGCACTTGCCACTTTTGGATTTTTAAAAGGCTGTACCAGTCGCTCTAACCATTGCGGATCAGGTACAGCATCATCATCGCAAAACGCGATTACTTCACCGCGCGCGGCAGCGATTCCGATGTTCCGCGCGGTTGAAATATTCCGTTCCATACACTGCAAATGGCAGATGTTTTCAGCAAATGGTAAATCAGACAGAAACGCACCATCGGGCGAATCTGACACCACAATCACTTCGAAATCTGTGTAGGTTTGAAATCGCAACGACGACACTGTGCGACGCAAAGACGTTTGCCGTTTCCGACTGACAATGACCAAACTGACCGTTGGCTGCTGGCTCATTCAAGCCCTAACTGCACAAGAAACTTTTCGACCCGAGGCACGTCTTCGGGATTGTTCAATTCCCAAAACTCTTGGCCAGGATTTTCCACTTCGACACATTGAACATGCAATCCATTTTCCATGAAACGCAGTTGTTCCAGCCCTTCTTGTTTTTCCAAAAACCCTTCGGGCAGCGCTGCGTAATCACGTAAAGATGCAGGGCGATAGGCATACACGCCGACGTGGTGATACACAGGCACATCTAACGTGGGTGCGAAGGGAATGACCTCTTTGGAGAAATATAGCGCGCGTTTGTCTTTGTCGAAAACCACTGTCGTTCCACCAACACGGTCATTTTTGCGATCTTCCTTGAAGCTCGCCAAGGCCTCTTTAGAACACAGCAAAATCGGCGTCGCCACATGAGCATGGGGCGCGGCCTTTAGGCCCTCAACCAGCTTTTCAACAAACCAAGGCGGCGTCAGCGGAGCATCGCCCTGCAAATTCGCAACAATGTCGTATTCTTCATCAAGCCGTTCAATAACGTCGGCGCAGCGTTCGGTTCCGTTGCGACAAGATTCAGAAGTCATCACAACCTCTGCGCCAAATGCCTCTGCCGCGTTTTTGATGCGGTCGTCATCAGTTGCCACAACCACACGATCAGCGCCATTTACTTTCATCGCAGCATCCCAACTGCGACGGATCAGGCTTTTCGCTTCACCGCTCGCACCACGCAATTCGACAAGCGGTTTTCCTGGATACCGAGTAGATGCGTAACGCGCAGGGATAACGATCAGCGTGGACATCAATCAGGCCTTTTGCAGGGTCATTCCCGGAGCATAAGCGATGAAATACGGATTTTCAAAGATAGGTTTGCCGTAGGTCAGCGGTTCATGATTGTCGAACCGCACAACACGCCCACCCGCGCCTTGCAATACGGCTTGGCCTGCGGCTGTGTCCCACTCCATTGTGCGACCAACGCGCGGGTAAATATCCGCCTCGCCCGTTGCGACCAAACAGAACTTTAACGAAGACCCCGCGCTGCGGCTGTCTTTTACGTTGTACTTATTAATGTAGTCTTTGGTTTCGTCTGTCAGGTGCGATTTAGAGGCCACAACAATCAGCGCATCCTCATCTGGTGTGGACACCGAAATACGTTTCATGTCGCCAACGACGTCTGCTTTGTGATCGCCCATTTCCTCAAACGAAACACCATCCGCATCTGTGATGAACAACCGCTTTTTCGCAGGGGCATATACCACACCCATAGTTGGCATTCCGTCTTCGACATAGGCGATGTTCACAGTGAAATCGCCACGGCGGTGAATAAACTCTTTCGTGCCATCAAGCGGATCAACAATAAAGAAGGTGTTGGATGTTTCAGTGTGCGTATCAGATTGTTCTTCTGTCACCAGCGCCGCATCTGGAAATGCTGAACGCAATCCAGCGGAAATATGGGCATCGGCGGTTTCATCTGCAATCGTTACGGGGCTTTCGTCCGATTTTGATTTTACTTCAAAATCATCTGCGTCGTAGATCTCCATGATCTTTTCGCCAGCTTCGATAGCCAATTTACGGATGACAGTGGAAATTTCCGATTTGTTCATAATCACGCCCCTATGATGCTGCGAAAGCAGCGATTTCTTGCGATTTTTGTTCCAAGGTCTTATGGTCCGATCAACAAAAAACAGCAAGCAGTGATTAAATCACGCGATCTTTAGGCAGATGATATGAGCATAACCAACAACTCATCGTTTTCGCGTATCTTTATGGGTGCGTTTGAATTCCTTGCGCTTGTGTACCATTCCACTGTCCGCGACGTTCGCAAAAGCAAAGGCAACGCGATCCAAGCGCTGGTTATGGAAGTGTTGCAAGCTGCGACAGTTGTTATCTTTTTCTATGTCTTGATCACCTTCCTAGGTATGCGCGGCGTTGCGGTTCGCGGCAGCTTTATCCTGTATGTTTTGACAGGTGTTTTCCTGTTCTTAACCCACAACAAAGCGATCTCTGCGGTTGGGGGCGGTGGCCCCGTGAACCCCATGCTGCAACACGTGCCAGTAACGACATTTCTATTGATCGTGTCCGGCGCGTTTTCCGCGCTGTATGTGCAGGTTCTGGCTGTGCTGGTGATTTCCTTCGTTGCAAATGTGCTTATTGATCCCTTTACCGTCTACAATATGAAGCTTGTGTCGCTCTGCTTTATGTTGGCGTGGTTTTCTGGCGTGGCGATTGGGATTGTGTTTCTCTCTGTGCGTCCATTTTTCCCGTCGACCGTCACAATCGTTGAACAGGTCTATAAGCGTGCGAATATGATCTTTAGCGGAAAAATGTTCCTTGCGAATACAATGCCCGGATACATGTTGCCGTTTTTCACATGGAACCCTTTGTTCCACACTATCGATCAGGCCCGTGGCGCCGCGTTTGTGAACTACACTCCACACTACACGTCGATGACCTATCCCATCTATTTGTCGCTGGCATTTATTTGTGTTGGACTGATGCTGGAACACTATTCTCGCATCACAGTATCCGAAAGCTGGAGCAGACGCCGCTAATCTACCACGCGTAAAGTAAGGTTAATACGTCCTGCATTTTTCAAAAGGTTGGACGTGCCAAGCCGAATGCGATCCACCCCGTGATAGGCAAGTCGCGCTTCGCCGCCCATAACCACAACATCCCCTGAAGATAGCCAAACGCTTTCAGTTTTGTCTTTGCGATCCGAACCGCCAATGCGAAACAACGCATCATCACCCAGCGAAATTGACACAACTGGAAACGCAAAATCCTGTTCATCGTTATCTTGATGCAATCCCATCCGCGCTTTTTCGCGGTAATGATTTATCAAACAACAATCTGGCTGACGCTCTGTTTCTGAAACACTGTTCCAAACGTCCAGTACCGATCGCGGAATCGCAGGCCAGTTATTCCCGTTTGGATGCTTGGGCTCATACCGATACCCGCGCCGATCCGAATACCAGCCGTATTTCCCCGCCGAAGACATCTGCACTGACATTGGCTTCCCCCAAGCCGTTACAGGTGAAAACATCGGCGCTTGGGGCAGGCCAGCACGAATATCATCCAAAATAACAGCCTGATGAGCCGCAGAAATAAACGATTTATAGATCAGGAACCCGCGCAGGTTCAGAGGTTTCATCTGTGTCATGCACAATATCTAGCGGCGCACTGGTGCAAGGCCAAGAAAACAAAAGAAATGATACAAAAAATCCGCGTCCAAATGCTTGCAGAGACGCGATCAGGGACCTATATACCGTCAATGCTAAGCCGCCTCTGATTTCAGGGGCCGACAAATGGGATGAAACGACGGCGCCGAATGCGGGCCAAAGTTTCAACATCGCCACAAGAAAGGAAGTCTAATGGCTAAAGTAATTGGTATTGATCTCGGTACAACAAACTCCTGTGTTGCAATCATGGATGGGTCGCAGCCGAAAGTTGTAGAAAACGCAGAAGGCGCGCGCACAACGCCGTCTATTGTTGGTTTCACAGATGACGAACGTCTTGTTGGTCAGGCCGCAAAACGGCAGGCTGTTACCAACCCCGAAAACACTCTGTTTGCTGTAAAGCGTTTGATCGGCCGGTCTGTAAACGATCCTGTGATCAAGAAAGACGCGAAAAACATGCCGTTCAAAATCGTGGACGGTGGCAACGGTGACGCATGGGTCGAAGTGAAGGGTGAGAAATACTCCCCGTCACAAGTCTCTGCGTTTATCTTGGGTAAAATGAAAGAAACCGCCGAAAGCTATCTCGGCGAAACAGTATCCGAAGCTGTTATTACAGTTCCAGCCTACTTCAACGACGCCCAGCGCCAAGCAACAAAAGATGCGGGTAAAATCGCTGGTCTTGATGTGCTGCGCATTATCAACGAGCCAACAGCGGCTGCGCTGGCCTATGGCCTTGATAAAGAAGGTGGCAAAACCATCGCGGTTTATGACCTTGGTGGCGGTACATTCGATGTTTCTGTTCTGGAAATCGACGAAGGCCTGTTCGAAGTGAAATCCACAAACGGCGACACAGCTCTTGGTGGTGAAGACTTTGACATGCGCATCGTGGAATACCTTGCGGCCGAGTTCAAAAAAGAAAACGGCGTCGATCTGTCCAAAGACAAAATGGCATTGCAGCGTCTGAAAGAAGCCGCTGAGAAAGCTAAGATCGAACTGTCCTCTTCTGCGCAAACAGAAATCAACCAGCCGTTTATTTCGATGGATGCCAAAACAGGCACGCCGTTGCACATGGTTATGAAACTGACCCGTGCAAAACTCGAAAGCCTTGTGGCTGACCTGATCAAGCGCACTATGAAGCCTTGTGGCGATGCATTGAAAGATGCTGGCCTGTCTAAAGGCGACATCGACGAGATCGTTTTGGTGGGTGGTATGTCCCGCATGCCAAAAGTCATCGAAGAAGTAACAAAATTCTTTGGTAAAGAGCCACACAAAGGCGTGAACCCTGACGAAGTTGTTGCGCTGGGCGCTGCGATCCAAGCAGGTGTTTTGCAAGGCGACGTAAAAGACGTTGTTCTGTTGGACGTGACACCATTGTCTTTGGGTATCGAAACTTTGGGCGGTGTGTTCACACGTTTGATCGATCGCAACACTACGATCCCAACGAAAAAGTCGCAGGTGTTTTCCACAGCCGAGGACAACCAGAACGCTGTAACCATCCGCGTGTTCCAAGGTGAACGAGAGATGGCGGCAGATAACAAAATTCTGGGCCAATTCAATCTGGAAGATATCCCGCCAGCGCCACGTGGCTTGCCACAGATCGAAGTGACCTTCGACATTGACGCAAACGGTATCGTTTCTGTGTCTGCAAAAGACAAAGGCACCAACAAAGAGCATCGGATCACAATCCAAGCCTCTGGCGGCCTGTCCGACGATGACATCGAACAAATGGTGCGCGACGCCGAAGAAAACGCCGAAGCGGATAAGGAACGCAAGGAATTGGTGGAAGCCAAGAACCAAGCGGAAAGCCTGATTCACGGTACAGAAAAATCGCTGGAAGAGCATTCCGACAAAGTGGATCCATCCACTGTCGAAGTGATCGAACTGTCGATCAAGGCGCTGAAAGAAACGTTGGAAACAGACAACGCATCATCGATTCAAGCACGGTCCCAAGACCTACAGGAATCTGCGATGAAGTTGGGTGAAGCCATCTATCAATCGCAAGCTGACGAAGCAGGCCCAGCGACCCCTGAAGGCGAGAACTTTGACGAAGACGGTCCAAAAGGTGTTGATGAAGACATCGTTGATGCCGATTTCGAAGATCTCGGCAAGGGCGACCGTTAATCGACCATCCACAGCCAAAACATGCGGCTGGGCGTACACGCGCCCGGCCCCATGATACGCGGAGGCGATAATGGCAAAGCGTGATTATTACGATCTGTTGGGTGTTTCAAAAGGCGCGTCTGAACAAGAATTGAAGAAGGCCTATCGCAAAAAAGCGATGGAGCTTCATCCAGACCGCAACAAAGACAACCCAGACGCAGAAGCGCAATTCAAAGAAGTAAACGAAGCCTACGACGTTTTAAAAGACGGCGACAAAAAGGCTGCGTACGACCGGTATGGACATGCTGCCTTTGAAGGTGGTGGTCCTGGCGGTGGCGGTGGCTTCCATCCTGGCGGGTCCGATTTCGGATCTGCGTTTTCCGATGTGTTCGACGATCTGTTCGGCGATTTCATGGGCGGCGGTCGCGGTGGCGGCGGTCAACGGGCCACGCGCGGGTCTGACCTGCGGTACAACCTGACCATCACACTGGAAGAAGCGTTTACTGGCAAACAGCAAAACGTCACCGTATCCAGCTCGGTTGCTTGTGACACCTGCGAAGGATCTGGTGCAGAAGGTGGTGCAGAACCATCCACTTGCCCGACCTGTTCTGGCATGGGCAAAGTACGTGCGCAGCAAGGCTTCTTTACCGTGGAACGCACCTGTCCAACCTGTTCAGGGCGCGGTCAAATCATCACCAACCCATGCGCATCTTGTGCGGGTTCGGGCCGTCAACAACGCGAACGTTCGCTTGGGGTGAACATCCCAGCGGGCGTTGAAACTGGCACACGCATTCGTCTCGCTGGCGAAGGCGAAGCAGGCATGCGCGGCGGTCCAACAGGCGATCTGTACATCTTTATCGAGGTGGAAGATCACCCAATCTTTGAACGCGAAGGGCCGAACCTGTTCTGTCGCGTCCCTGTCAGCATGACCAAAGCCGCCCTTGGCGGCGAAATCGAAGTGCCGACAATCGACGGCGGTAAATCGCGGGTCAAAGTGCCAGCAGGATCGCAGTCGTCCAAACAAATGCGTTTGAAAGGCAAGGGCATGCCCGCCATTCGATCCAACGCATCAGGCGATTTGTTCCTAGAGTTGGCCGTTGAAACGCCAGTGAACCTTAGTTCTGCGCAGAAGGATCTGCTCAAAGAATTCGAGAAGCTGAGCGAAAACAACAGCCCCGAAAGCAACGATTTCTTCGGAAAAGTCAAAACGTTCTGGGACGGTATGAAAGGCTAAGCCTTCTACCCTGACAAAATCAAAACGCCCCTGCACATCGCGGGGGCGTTTTTGGTTTTAGCTTCCGACTTTACACGCAGCCATAACCGCCATGTTCAGAATATCGTTCACCGTGGACGTCACCGAACACATTTTCACTGGCGCTTCGATCCCTGCCAAAATCGGGCCGATCACAGTGGCGCCACCCATTTGCTGCAACATCTTTACAGAGATAGAAGCAGAGTGCCGCGCAGGTACAACCAGAACATTGGCAGGGCCAGACAGGCGACAGAATGGATATTGCTTCATCAGGTCAGCATTCAACGCCACATCCGCCGTCATCTCTCCATCGTATTCAAAACTGACTCCGCGATCATCCAGAACGGCCACCGCATCTTCCATTTTGGATGCTCGTTCTGACACAGGGTAGCCAAAGTTCGAAAAGCTGGCGAAAGCCACACGCGGCTCTAGTCCCATGTTCCGCGCAACGTCTGCCGCACGTTCAGCGATATCAGCAAGGTCTTCGGCTTCGGGCCATTCGTGCGCCAGCGTATCCGCCACAAACACGATCTGCCCGCGCAACAAAACAGCTGTCACACCGACAGCACCGTCCGATGGTTTTGCGTCAATAACGTGGTTCAACAACTCCATCACTTGCGCTGATTTACGCGACGCGCCTGTGACCATTGCATCCCCGTGTCCATGTACCAACATTAAAGACGCAAAGACATGGCGATCTCGCGATGCCAGTCTGTGTACGTCTTTTTCGTTGTAGCCTTTGCGTTGAAGGCGCTGGTACAGAAACTCTTTGTAGGTATCCAACTCGTCCGTCAGGCTGGCGTTGGTGATCTCCAGATCCTCAAATGCTTCGCCCATGCCCGCTTCTTCCAGCTTGCGTTTGATGTCTTCGACGCGACCAACAACAACCGCTTGTCCCAAACCGTTACGCTGATACGCAACGGCGGCGCGCAACACACGCTCGTCATCGCCCTCGGCAAAGATCATACGTGCCTGCGCATTCCGCGCACGGACATATAGCGATTGCAAAACAGACGCCGCAGGATCAAGCCGTGATTTCAACGCCAGTTCATATGCCTCGATATCCACAATCGGGCGGCGTGCAGCACCTGTATCCATCCCAGCCTTCGCAACCGCTGGTGGGATCACGTGAATCAATCGTGGATCAAACGGCGTTGGGATAATGTAGTCGGGCCCGAACACCAGCTTTTCACCGTAAGCAATCGCTACTTCGTCGGGGACTTCTTGACGTGCCAGATCGGACAGCGCCGTTGCACAGGCGATCTTCATCTCGTCGTTAATTGCGCGAGCGTGAATATCCAGCGCACCACGGAACAGGTAAGGAAAACACAATACGTTATTGATTTGGTTTGGGTAATCCGATCGACCCGTGGCCACACTCGCATCAGGGCGCACGGCTTGTGCCTCTTCTGGCGTGATCTCTGGATCTGGGTTCGCCATAGCAAAAATCACAGGGTTCGGGGCCATGCTTTTGACCATGTCCTCGGTCACTGCACCCTTAACGGACACGCCAAGGAAAACATCCGCATCCTTCATCGCCTCTTCGAGTGTGCGCAAATCTGTCTTTACTGCATGGGCCGATTTCCACTGGTTCATACCTTCGGTCCGGCCCTGATAAATCACACCCTTTGTGTCACAAGCGATGCAATTTTCGGATTTCGCGCCCATCGCCTTAATCAGCTCGACACAAGCGATTCCCGCCGCGCCCGCGCCGTTTAGAACAATCTTAACGTCTTCGATCTTTTTACCTGAAATATGCAACGCGTTCAGCAGGCCAGCCGCACAAATCACCGCGGTCCCGTGCTGATCGTCGTGAAACACGGGAATGTCCATCAGCTCTTTCAGCTGTTGTTCGATGATAAAACACTCAGGCGCTTTGATGTCTTCAAGATTGATGCCACCAAACGACGGCCCCATCAGCTTCACCGCGTTGATAAACTCATCCGCGTCTTCGGTGTCCAGTTCCAGATCGATCGAGTTCACATCTGCGAACCGTTTGAACAAAACGGACTTCCCTTCCATCACAGGTTTCGAAGCCAGTGCACCAAGATTCCCCAATCCCAAAACAGCCGTTCCGTTCGAAATCACTGCAACCATATTCCCTTTGGAGGTGTAGTCATACGCCACTTCAGGGTTTGCAGCGATGGCCTCACATGGAACAGCAACGCCCGGCGAATAGGCTAGCGACAAATCCCGTTGCGTGGTCATGGCTGTGGTCGGCACGACCTCTAGCTTACCTGGCGTTGGTTCAAGGTGGTAGGCGAGCGCCTCTTCATCAGTGATTTTGTTGTTTTTGGTCATCTTTTCGCGCCTAAAGTCCTTGTGTCAGCCGCCAGTCTTAGCGCGTTCCTCACAATCGTACAACAGCGCCAAACGATTGGCCTTTTCCTTGTGCAGCCCCTTCGATATCGTCCTCCAAACACGAAGGGTGGAGTTTGACCGTGGCAACGGAATCGGGTGCAGTCACGCCAATGATGGCGCAGTTTCTTGAGATCAAGGCAGAGTATCCGAACGCCCTGTTGTTTTACCGCATGGGCGACTTTTACGAGATGTTCTTTGATGACGCCGTTTTGGCAGCAGAGGCGCTTGATATCTCGCTCACCAAACGGGGCAAGCATCTGGGGCAAGATATTCCCATGTGTGGCGTCCCGCATCATGCAGCGGAAACCTATTTGCTGACACTGATCCGCAAGGGATTCCGCGTGGGGGTTTGCGAACAACTCGAAAGCCCTGCCGAAGCGAAAAAGCGTGGCGCTAAATCCGTCGTGAAACGGGGCGTTGTTCGGTTGGTGACGCCTGGAACGTTGACCGAAGACAGCCTATTAGATGCACGCCAGCACAACTTCCTTTGTGCCTTTTCCACCGTGCGCGATAAATCCGCAATGGCTTGGGTGGATGTGTCGACAGGCGATTTTCATGTGCAGACGTGTCCGAATGTTGGTGTGCCACCCCTTTTGGCACGGTTGAATCCGCGTGAAGTTTTAGTGGGCGATAACCCCGAAAACTGGCTGCGTGAAACCGTTGAAGAAACAGGCGCATCCGTGACCGAGTTGGCACGTGCCAGTTTTGACAGCACCGCAGCGGTTGACCGTCTTACTGATCTGTTTGGCGTGAAATCCCTCGACGCGTTTGGAACGTTTGAGCGTCATGAGCTGGCCGCCATGGGCGCGATTGTCGATTACCTGCATATAACGCAAAAGGGCAATCTGCCGCTCGTGAAGCCGCCTGTGTCAGAGGCAACGGATACATCCATGCGTATCGACGCCGCCACGCGACGCAACCTTGAACTGACACGGACTGTTAGTGGGGATCGAGCGGGAGCGTTGTTGTCAGTGATCGACAAAACCATAACGGGGCCAGGAGCGCGTTTGCTGGAAACGCGTCTGAACAATCCCTCGCGTCACTTGGATACTGTACAAACGCGCTTGGATGCCGTGGCTTTCTTTTTTGAAAATCAACAGATCAAAAACGACCTGCGCACCATCCTGCGCAGCGCACCGGATATGGACCGTGCGCTGACACGCATATCGCTGGATCGTTGCGGTCCCCGTGATATCGCCGCCATTCGGGATGGCCTTATTGCTGCAAACGCGGTTCTAAAGGCCTTTAGCGGCGCAGAAGGATCAACTTTGGTTCAAGACGCTCTGCAGGCTCTGCAAAACCATTCTGCCCTTGTAGGTTTCTTGACCCAGCGCATGGTGCAAGAACCGCCATTGCTTGCCCGTGATGGTGGGTTCACTGCGGATGGCTATCGTACCGACCTTGATGAAGCGCGAACCTTAAGGGATGAAGGGCGCAAAGTCGTGCTGTCGATGCAAAAAGATTATGCCGATCAGGCAGGTGTCACAGCGTTAAAGATAAAACATAACAATGTGTTGGGGTATTTCATTGAAACGCCTGCGACCCACGCAGATAAGATGTTGTCTGCACCACAATCAGATACGTTTATTCACCGCCAAACCACAGCAAATGCGGTTCGTTTCACGACGCTAGAGCTGTCCGAACTTGAAACAAAGATCCTGAACGCTGGCGGCCGTGCGCTCGAAATTGAACAGGAAGTTTTCAAAGAGCTTTGCAGTGCAATTATGTCAAGCGGTGTAGCAATTGGCCAAGCCGCCAAAGCGCTCGCAGAGCTCGATCTGCAATCCGCCCTTGCAGAATTGTCCCTGACCGAAGATTGGGTTCGCCCCACTGTCACATCCGATCGTAGTTTCCAAATAACTGGTGGTCGCCACCCCGTTGTGGACGCTTCGCTTCGCAAACAAGCAAGCGGGAATTTTGTTGCGAACGATTGTGATCTGTCAGACGAAACGGACGCAAAACGCCTGTGGCTGCTGACAGGCCCTAACATGGCGGGTAAGTCCACATTCCTGCGCCAAAACGCGCTTATTGCGATCCTTGCGCAGATGGGATCTTTCGTGCCTGCAACTGCTGCGCACATCGGCCTTGTTTCTCAACTTTTCTCGCGTGTAGGAGCGTCTGACGATCTGGCCCGTGGGCGATCCACGTTCATGGTGGAAATGGTCGAAACCGCAGCGATCCTGAACCAAGCCGATCAAAACGCGCTGGTTATTTTGGACGAAATCGGGCGCGGCACCGCGACCTATGACGGCCTGTCCATTGCGTGGGCCACGCTAGAACATCTGCACGAATCCAACAAATGTCGCGCGCTGTTTGCCACGCATTATCATGAACTTACGCAGCTGTCTTCAAAGCTCAATAATCTCATGAACGCGACCATCGCAGTGCGCGAATGGGAGGGTGAAATCATCTTCCTGCACGAAGTGAAACAAGGCGCGGCAGATCGGTCTTATGGTGTACAAGTTGCCCAACTTGCAGGTCTGCCTGCTTCTGTCGTTGAGCGCGCACGCGTGGTTTTGGAAGCACTGGAAAAAGGCGACCGCGAAGGCAGCAACAAAGCGGCGACTTTGTTCGAAGATCTGCCATTGTTCGCTGCAACGCCCGCTCCTTTGGCACAAACGGCAAAGCCGTCAGAGGTTGAAGACCTGCTAAACGATGTTCTGCCAGACGAATTGTCGCCCAAAGACGCGCTTGCACTGGTTTATCAGCTTAAAGAAAAGCTCGGATCATAGACCCGGACCATCGGCCCCTGGTTTCAGGTCTTGGGCGATGCAAAGACGGTTGCCGTGTGGATCAGCCACCTCTACCTCGCGGCAGTGGTAAAAGCTGTCTTCGGGGCCGCGCAAAACTTTTACGCCACGCCCCATGATTTCATCGGTGAACACGCCGATATCTTCGACATAAAGATACGCTGCCCAATCATCGCCAGACCCTGCACGGTCAGACGCCGATAAACCAAGGGTCACATCGCCGAGTTGAACAATCGCGAAATTCGGTGTGCCGTCATCGTTTGTCCACTGACCCGCCAGATCAAAGCCTAGCTTACCCGTGTAAAACGCCGTCGCTGCCGCCAGATCGCTGGCGGGCAGAATTGGCATTGAACGCACACCTTGTTTCACGTTTACGCCCCCGGTCCTGACGACACGCCAACCTGCGCGGGACGTAGCAAGCGATCGCCAATCATATAGCCTTCAGCCATGACCTGTAGGATATGACCCGCCGCAACATCAGGGAACGGCGCTTCGAACATAGCTTGGTGCATGTTTGGATCGAACTTGTCACCCACCGCAGGTGCAACGGGAACAATCTTGTGTTTCGCAAAGGCGCTCAGCAATTCGCGCTGTGTCAGCTCGATCCCATCGATCAAGGCTTTGTTCGCTTCGCGCTGGTCATCCTTCACGGTTTCAAGCGCCCGTTTCATGTTGTCACTAACAGACAATAAGTCCCGCGCCAGCTTTTGCCCGCCATAAGTTTCCGCATCACGGCGATCCCGTTCGCCCCGTTTGCGCAGATTCTCCTGCTCTGCCAACGACCGCATCAAACGGTCCTTCAGATCAGCAACTTCGTTCTGCAACGCTTCAATGGGATCAACCTCTTCAGGCTCTTCCGTCAGATCGACCTCTTCCATTTCTTCGGCTTCAGGATCGTCCAGCGGAAATTCTTCTTCATCCAAGAAGCGATCCAAGCTTACGTCCAAATCTTCGTCTTTTTTACCCATAGTCTTCGCCATCTATTTCCTGTTCGACATCATGCGACTGACAAGTTGTGCAGTGTAGTCCACAATCGGAACAATCCGACCATAATTTAACCGCGTCGGCCCGATAACGCCAACCGCACCAATGACCTTTCGATCAGCGTTCATATAGGGCGAAACCACAAGACTCGACCCCGAAAGTGAAAAAAGTTTGTTTTCAGAGCCGATAAAAATGCGCACACCATCGCCCTGCTCGGTTAAGTCCAAGAATTGAGCAATATCCTGCTTGCGCTCCAGATCATCGAACAGGGTTTTCACCCGTTCCAGATCTGCTTCGTTGACTGATTCATCAATCAGATTCGAACGTCCTCGCACGATGAGTCGCTCGGGCGCACCCAAGCCTTCGTCTGCCCAGACAGCAACGCCGGCCTCGATCAGTTTGGTCGCCAAAGTGTCCAACTCTTGTCGCCGTCGCCCAATCTCTGTTTCCACAACCGTTTTCAAATCACTAACAGTGTGTCCTGCCAGAACAGCGTTGAGGAAATTCGCTGCTTCCCGCATGGCCGAGGGCGTCTGTCCGAGCGGCGGCGTAAAGATGCGGTTTTCCACTTGCCCATCTGCCATGACCAGCACCACCAGTGCTTTGTCGGGCGACAGGGATACAAATTCAATATGCTTGATCGGCGCCTCTGTTTTTGGGGCCAAAACAACGCTCGCGCTTTG
>CALLAV010000168.1 GCA_938001995.1 uncultured Amylibacter sp.
ATCACCGAAAATGCCGCAAATAGCCCAAATATGACGCGGTTTCGCTTTCCATTCGGCACAGCTTGCCTATTGTTTTCTCAACACAAAAAACAGAGCGACGGATATGACCGACAGCAACGATCCTTTGGTAATTTTCACCCCTTCAGGCAAACGCGGCACGTTTCCTGTTGGAACACCGATCCTGACTGCCGCGCGTCAGTTAGGCGTCGACCTCGACAGCGTCTGCGGTGGTCGTGGGATCTGTTCAAAATGCCAAATCCAACCATCCTATGGCGAGTTCTCTAAGCACGGCGTCACGGTTGAAGATGACGCGCTAAGTGATTGGAATTCCGTTGAAGAACGCTACAAATCCAAACGCGGAATGATTGATGGACGTCGTTTAGGTTGCCAAGCAACCGTGCAAGGCAACGTGGTGATCGACGTGCCACCCGAAAGCCAAGTACACAAACAAGTGGTGCGAAAACGGGCAGAAGCACGCGACATCACAATGAACCCGTCCACGAAATTGTATTATGTCGAAGTTCAGGAACCCGACATGCACGATCCCTCGGGCGATTTGGAACGTTTGGTTCAGGCGTTGCGTGATCAATGGGAATTGCCCCATCTCGAAGCAGACTTGCGCATTTTGCAAACCATGCAGC
The DNA here is from genome assembly GCA_938001995.1 of uncultured Amylibacter sp. GTDB lineage: Bacteria > Pseudomonadota > Alphaproteobacteria > Rhodobacterales > Rhodobacteraceae > Amylibacter. The sequence continues at coordinate 642 of CALLAV010000168.1, forward strand.
CAATTCTGCGCAAGGGCGGATGGAAAGTCACCTGCGCTGTGCATCTGGGCGACGATATGTTTTCGCCGCGGATTATGCATATTTGGCCCGGATTCTATGATGGTGCCATCTATGGTTTGGCCGTCGATCTGGGTTCCACAACCATTGCGGGGCATCTGTGCGATCTGCAAACAGGCGAGGTTGTTGCATCCAGTGGCATCATGAACCCGCAAATTCGCTTTGGCGAAGACCTGATGAGCCGCGTGAGTTATTCCATGATGAACGCGGGCGGGGCCGAGGAAATGACCCGCGCCGTACGCGAAGGTATGAACGCGCTGTTCGTGAATATCGCGTCTGAGGCCGAGATTGATCGCGACCTTATCGTGGACGCGGTTTTCGTGTGTAACCCCGTCATGCACCACCTGTTTTTGGGCGTTGATCCGTTTGAGCTGGGCCAAGCGCCCTTCGCCCTGGCCACATCTGATGCGATTTCGCTGCGCGCGATAGAACTTGATTTGAACCTACACCCTGCCGCGCGCGTCTACCTTCTGCCCTGTATCGCGGGCCACGTCGGCGCAGATGCAGCGGCAGTTGCACTGTCCGAAGCACCTGACAAATCCGAGGATTTGGTTTTGGTCGTAGATGTCGGCACGAACGCTGAAATTCTGCTCGGGAACAGAGAGAAAGTATTGGCCTGTTCGTCCCCCACAGGCCCTGCTTTTGAAGGGGCGCAGATTTCCAGCGGACAACGCGCAGCCCCCGGTGCCATTGAGCGCGTAGAGATTGACCCTGTCACCAAAGAACCGCGTTTTCGCGTTATTGGATCTGATATTTGGTCGGATGAAGATGGCTTTGAAGCCAGCATTCTATCTTCGGGCATCACTGGGATTTGTGGCTCTGGCATCATCGAATTGGTCGCTGAAATGCGGATTGCCGGCATTGTGGATGGGCCCGGTCTGATCGGGTCGCCACAGCAAACAGGTACGGAGCGTTGTTTTCTAGATGGGCGCACTCATTCGTATTTGGTCTGGGACGGGTCCACAAACGGCGGACCGAAGATCACTGTAACCAACCGTGACATTCGTGAAATCCAAATGGCTAAAGCGGCGCTTTATTCAGGGGCGCGGTTGTTGATGGACAAATTTGACGTGCAATCCGTTGATCGTATCGTTTTGGCGGGCGCATTCGGTGCCCATATTTCCCCCAAACACGCGATGGTATTGGGCATGATCCCTGATTGTCCGCTCGACAAAGTGACAAGTGCGGGGAATGCAGCAGGAACGGGGGCGCGGATTGCTTTGTTGAACAAAGAGGCCCGCGCTGAAATTGAATCTGTTGTGCGTGACATCCATAAGATCGAAACGGCAATCGAGCCGCGTTTTCAGGAGCATTTTGTAAACGCCAGCGCGATCCCCAACAGTGTTGAGCCATTTCCGATCCTCGATTCTGTCGTGACATTGCCTGACGTGAACTTCAACACGGGCGGTGGCGATGGGGCAGACGGGTCTGGCGGGCGGCGGCGCAGACGGCGCACTTAGGATTGTGTCCTAAGACGTTTTAAAACACCAGTATTTCGCTTCTTTTCCGATGTCGGTGACGATTGTGCTTCCCGCCGCTTTGCAGGCCCAGTCGTCTTGAAATCCCGGCACCGCAGTTGGTGTCCCTGCGATCATAAGAACCAATATCCAATTCATTTGAAACTTCCATTCTGTTAGCGTGCGTTATGTCGCGATTGGATCAGAACACTCGCAGATTAATGTTGACCCCCTGCCCCACATTGCGTAGCTGGAAAGCCTGGTGCGGGTATGGTGAAAAGGTATCACGGCAGCTTCCCAAGCTTTAGTTACGAGTTCGATTCTCGTTACCCGCTCCAAAATCCAATACGCGTGATCAAGCGGCCTCTTCCCTGGCGCTCCATTTGTGTAAGGCATCTAAAAGCTGTGCCTTTTTGATCGGCTTCGCCAAGAAGTCATCCATGCCCGCCTGCTCGCAGCGTTCACGATCCTGAACCATGGCATTTGCTGTTAAAGCTACAATCGGACACGCTGGTTTGCCCTCTTCTGCCTCAATGTCTCGGATCCATTTGGCTGCTTCGACACCGTCCATTTCGGGCATCGACATGTCCATAAAGATCATGTCGGGGTCCAATTCTTGATACAGCTTTACCGCTTCAGCACCGTCATTTGCAAAAGTGAGATTGACATGCGCGCCCTTAAGCATCGTTTTGACCACAAGTTGGTTGGTGCGGTTGTCCTCCGCCACCAGAAGGTTGATTTTGTCGCCCGTTTGCGCCGCAGTATTCTCGATTACCGGAGGCGCAGGTTTAACGGCTGATTTGGGAGCGACATCAATGGGTTTTGACGTGCCCAAAAGTTTGGAAATATTGTTCCTCAAAATGCTGGAGCGCACGGGTTTCAGCATCAAATCGCAATTTCCAATGTCAGTCTTTATCTCGGCCGTTAGGGATTGATCCACAGACGAGAGAACCAAAATCGGCGTTTTCGCGTACTTTGGTATTCGTCGAACGGCGCGGGCAAATGCTTCTCCGTCCATACCGGGCATTTGGTAATCCGACACAATTACGTCGATGGTTTCGTTGGATTTTTCCGCTGTCTTAAGACATTGCAGCCCTTCATCGCCTGATGTGGCAACGACTGATTTCATACCCCAACAAGCCAACCGTTCAGACAAAATGGTGCGGTTGATTGCAAGATCATCAACGATAAGGGCTTTCGCCTCTTTCAGTTCGGGCAAGTCTAGCGTCACGTTTTGTGGGCTTTGATTTGACACTGGGAGTTTGATCTTGATGGTAAAGACAGATCCTTCGCCCACTTTGGATGTCGCTGAAATCTCGCCATTCATAAGTTTGATCAACCGTGTAGAAATGGCCAACCCAAGCCCCGTACCTTCGAATTTGCGGTTCGATGCGCCGTCTACTTGTTCAAACTCGTTAAAGATACGATCGATCATGTCTTCAGGAATGCCGATGCCCGTGTCGGAAATCTTGATTGTTATGTCAAAATCGGTCGCGTTCTTTTCGCCTGACACGTCGAGACTTACAAAACCTTCGGTCGTAAATTTCACCGCATTGCCCGCGATATTTGTAATCACCTGACGAATGCGGCCCACATCACCGTCGAACAATCGCGGTAAAGTTGGATCATATCGTAGGGCCGTTTCTACGTTCTTTTGTGCGCCCTTAACCGAGAGCAGTGTGACCACATCTTCGAGCGCATTTTCCAGATCAAAGGATTCGGGTTCCAGCTGCATTTTCCCTGCCTCGATTTTTGAAAAATCGAGGATGTCATTGATAATCGTCAACAAAGCTGTGCCAGACTTTGAGATCGTGCTGGCATAAAGCCGTTGATCATCATCCAGATCAGTTTCTAGGATCAATTCGCTCATTCCAATGACGCCGTTCATCGGTGTACGGATTTCGTGGCTCATATTTGCGAGGAATTCGGATTTTGTGCGACTGGCTTGATCAGCCGCATCTTTGGCCAGCATCAGTTCTTTTTCGCGGTGATCGCGTTCCATCACCGTATCTTGCAGGATGGAAACAGAGGCATCGAGCGCGCGAAATTCGCGGCACACAAAACTATCAAGCCGGTGGCGCTCGTGTTCATCCCCGAGCATGACCGCGCTCATCCGACTGTGAATGTTTTCGAGTGGGCGCAGCGCCAGCAGATGTGTCAGCGTGATGAAGAACATAGACAAGGCCAAAACTGCAAAGAAGATTGTGACCTGTGCCGCCCACACCCTTTGTTTGATTGCGTATTTGTCGGCGGTGGTGGACCAAACGACTTTCATGCGGCCAAAGGGCTCTCCCTCAACCAGAATATCGCGGTCAAAGTCCAAGCGATCCGACTCTAGGACCACACGATCCTTTTGTTTTTCGGCCAAAACAGCACCATCAAAGCCGTATAGCTTGATCGCTTGCAACTTCGGTTTGCTCGCAAGTGCTTGTGTAACTGCGGTTTCAAGGACGGGGCCATCTTCTGTAATGATGGATTCCAGCATCAACGCACCAAGCAAAGACACCGTGTCATCCGCTTGTTCGTTAAACGCGATGTTCATGCGTTGGGTTTCCACCCTTTGTTGGTAAAACCCAATGGCGAATGTCACAACCAAAGCGCCAATGACCATCATGATCGCGAATTGCGTCTTGATACCGAAATTCTGCATGAGTTTAAGGCCCCGTTGCATTAAAAATTCTCGCTGCGTTCCATGGCTTTGCGGATGATGTCGTAATCCGCGTCAAACCCTTCAAGAAAGCCGTTTTTTGCGATAGATTTCATTTCATCCAAGTTGTTGGGATCAAGCATAATTTCCCGCATCGCTTGCAGAACCTCTGGAGTCATTTTAGAGCTTGCGATCCAAGGCTTGGTGACATTTTCAAACGTCATCAACGCACGGATAGGCACGCCCTTTTTGACCAGTTTCTTAAACGTGCTTTCCTTCAGCGCCCCCGCATCAAAACTGCCATTCCCAACAGCGGTTCCAACAAGATCGTGACGTCCAAGGTATTCGTATTCACTTAGATTTTGCCCAGAAATCCCTGCCTCTAACAGTTCGCTTTGTGCCAAATATCGCCCGATGGTCGACAGTTCATCCCCAAAGGCAAAACGCAGATCGGACAGGTCAGATAGGGATGCAAGGTTGCTATCGGTGTGCACAGCAATCACGCCTTTAAAGCGCTTTTTACCCTTTTTACTTTCCATCGCGATAATCTGAGTATCAGGATTCATCTTTTTCGCTGTCACATAGGACGCCGGCCCAAAACGCGCGAAATCCACCGCGCCTGACACAAGTTGATCAATGCTGTCTGCGTATTCTTTGGAAATGCGCATCTTGATTTTAACAGGCTCACCGAGTTTTGCAGTGAGCTGGCTTTCAAGAAAATTCAAAAACGGTTTGAATTTACGCACCGTTTCCGTTGGCTTATCAGCAGCATAAGTTCCAAACGTGATCTGTGTTTCCGCCACCCCTGCAGTCGCAGTTACCCCAGCAGCAGCGGTTGCCAGAACAAGCATCCGCAAAGCGTTTACCGGTCGTCGTAGAGTTTTATGGAATTGCATAGGTCATCCTCAATCAAATGTGGTGCCCCATCAGAGGCTCACCTACTCCCCTAAAGTGGTGATTTGAACAAACACTTAATTCTGAAGAAAACTGACCTTATTAAACGGTCCCGAGGCCTACTCTTTGCGAAGAATACTTTTTAAGCTTTATAAAAATTGTACGTAAATTCTTCTTAACATGGTTAATTTAACCTTTTGTTAACAAAGCGTTAATCATGCAAAACGCCAATGTCTCTTATTCGTGTAAAATTCTAACGTTAAAAGAGACAGAGCAATGCCCCAATATAGATTTAGTCAATTGAAAGCCAATGTGGCGCGCGTTTCTGCTTTCGGGTGCCTTATTTTTATGGGGTTAATCGCGCCACAGACCGCATGGGCCATTCCATCGCCAGAATTGGTAATTGGGTCAGTCTCCTCTTTATCGCAAGTGTTTGCAGTGGGCTTTGCCTTCGTTTCGGGCACAGCGGCGCTGTTGGCACGCAAATTTGGGATTAACCTTTCTGGGGCCACAAAAGCGTCCGGCAAGATTGTGATGATGTGTCTGTTGATCGTGATGGGTCTAGGGGCTCTTAACTATTGGCAATACAAATCCGCGCAAACCGCAGAGTTGCAACGGATGCAAGCCACCTTGGTGCGGCCCGCGCAATTTAAGGGCACAACGATTAAAGACGAGACGCTGAAAGAAACAAGTTTCAGCAAGCAATCCAAAAGCGAATTGGCGATGACAACGGATGAATTGGCCGGTTTGCTGACCGCTGCGCGAGATCAGCGCCCTGTTCTGTTTGATGTGCGCGAAACGGGTGAGAATGCGATGGGGTCTTTGCCCAATTCAACGCATATCCGATACCCAGATTTTATGAGCTCTGGTCAGGACTTAACGGGCAAGCAAGTGGTTCTGTTCTGTCACAACGGCAACCGAAGTTCAGAGACTTGCGCCAAACTCGCAGCGATGGGTATTGATTGTCGGTTTGTGGCGGGTGGCATTGAAAAATGGATTGTCGAGGGACGTCCGTTCAGCGATGCAAGCGTGGAAACCCTGTCCGATTTACGCGCTCTTCCGAGTTATGAAAACAAGGAAACGCTGCTGACCAGCGCGGAGTTTACCGCGTTGATAGAAACAGGTGATTTGCAGATTGTGGATACCCGATATCCCAAGGATTTTGAGGCGGGGCATTTGCCTGGCGCAATCAACATTCCTGTACGCGCCCTGCCCACGGCAGAGTTGCAAACGCGCATTGCTGCGTTGGAAAAGAAGCCAACAGTCGCAGCGTGTTATGATCGGCGCAGTTGCTTTATGTCCCAAGTTCTGGGGTTGGAAATGACTCAGGCGGGTGTCCCGTTTGCGGGGCGCTACACGACGCCGTGGGACTATTTCATTCCCCCTGCCCCCAAACCCCATGTGGTCGAATGGATGGCCGCACAAAACACAGGTCTGTGGCAATCTGCAATCAATTGGTTGGCGGGGCTGATGGTATCGACGTCGAAATCTGTCGGTGTGTTTGCGGTGATAATTGCGCTCGCACTTGTGTCGCGTATTTTGATCCTGCCGATTGCGTTGAAATCAGAGCGGGACCAGATCCTGACCGCGAAACACGCAGATACTTTGAGCGCGTTGAAAACGCGATTGGCAGGCGATCCAACCCGCAAGGCGCGCGCCATTCAGCAATTTTATGCAGACTTGGGACTGACGCCAATGCGCAATCTGGTGGCGCTGTTGTTCCTGCCTCTGATGATGCTGGGACTGAGTGCGACTGAGGAAATGGGCAAAACCCTCGCAGCGCCACTAATGTGGGCGCAAAATATGGGGCTGCCTGATGCGACCTACGCCATGCCTGTGCTGTTTGCAGTGCTGGCAGGTGTTTATCTGCACTGGGCAGTGGCCAAAACGAAACGCTCTGCTGTGTTGTGGTGGGTCATTGGGACGCCGCTGCTGTTCGGGCTGGTGTTTCAGTTGTCTTTCGCAGGCAATGTGTATCTGTGCGTGGCGCTTGGGTTGTTGTTGGTGCAACGGGCCTATGTGACGGGGATGTTGCAAGACGGCGTGCGTGTAGTGAAACACGCGCTGAGGCGCTGGCAGGTGCGCAGCAAATGGGCGGGCGTTGTACCGCTCGCACATTCCGAGGCGTTAACCACGGCTGGCAACAAATCCTACCGCCTGTCGGTAATGCGTAACGCAGGACTGCCCGTTCCAAACGGTGCAGTGATCCGCTCTGACGTGATAGAGCGCTTCAATCTGATGAACGGAACCCAAAAAGAAGCCTTTGCCGCAAAGGTTTGGACCATGATTGGCAAGCAAAACTGTGCGGTACGCAGTTCAGCCAGTGGCGAGGATGGAGCGGATAAGAGTTTCGCTGGCATTTTCGACTCTGTGCTGCATGTGGATGCGAC
>CALLAV010000169.1 GCA_938001995.1 uncultured Amylibacter sp.
TACCATGGCATACATCGAAAAACACGGGCTTCAGGTTGATACACAACTGGCGGACTTCGTTGAAGCGCAGGCTTTGCCTGGAACGGACGTGGATGCAGACGCCTTTTGGAAGGGGTTTTCTGAAATCGTCCACGTTCTAGGACCAAAGAACAAGGCGCTGTTGGATCATCGGTTGGAGTTGAAGAGCAAGATCGATGCGTGGCATATTGAGCGCCGTGGCAAGCTGCATGACCGCGATGAGTATCAGGCGTTTCTGAAAGAGATCGGCTATCTTGTCGAAGAGGGTGCAGATTTTGAAATTGAAACGGCGAATGTAGACCCTGAGATTGCCAAAGTTCCAGGTCCGCAGTTGGTGGTTCCTATCATGAACGCACGGTACGCGTTGAACGCGGCCAATGCCCGTTGGGGCAGCCTGTATGACGCAATGTATGGTACGGATGCGATGGGCGATTTGCCCGAAGGTGGTGGGTATAACCGTGGCCGTGGCGGCCGTGTTGTAGCCCGTGCACGTGTGATGCTCGACGATCATTTCCCGATTGATGGGGGCAGCCATGCGGATGTGCGCACCTATGAAGTTGTGAATGGTGCGTTGTTGATGGACGGCAACCCATTGCGTTCCCCGGATAAATTCAAAGGCTATCGCGGGAGCAAAGCCAACCCTGAAGCGGTGCTGTTGGAAAACAACGGTCTGCACATGGAGTTGCTGTTTGACGGCAACAATATGATTGGGCGACGGGATCAGGCGTCTATGTCTGATGTGCTGGTCGAGAGTGCTGTGACTGCGATCATGGATTGCGAGGACAGTGTCGCGGCAGTGGACGCAGAAGACAAAGTTCTGTGCTATTCCAACTGGCTCGGTTTGATGAAGGGCGATTTGGCCGAAGATGTGACCAAAGGCGGCAAGACCTTTACTCGGACGCTGAACCCAGATCGGGAATACACCGCACCTGATGGCACAGCGTTTACTTTGAAAGGACGCGCCTTGTTGTGGGTGCGCAATGTTGGGCATTTGATGACCAACCCGTCCGTTTTGGACAAAGATGGGAACGAGGTTTTTGAAGGCCTGATGGATGGTCTGATGACCACGCTGATTGCCATGCACGACCTCAAACGGGACAGCGGTAATTCGGTGCATGGGTCTGTTTATGTGGTGAAGCCCAAGATGCATGGTCCAGATGAGGTGAACTTTACCTGCGAGATTTTCGACAAGGTTGAAGAGATCCTCGGTCTGCCGCGCCATACCGTTAAAATCGGCATTATGGATGAGGAGCGCCGCACCACGGTGAACCTGAAAGAGTGTATTCGGTCCGCCAAAAACCGTGTGGCGTTCATCAACACTGGGTTCTTGGACCGCACGGGCGATGAAATCCACACCTCGATGGAGGCTGGCCCGTTTTCGCGCAAAGATTTCATTAAGCGTAAAGGCTGGATCGGCGCGTATGAGAACCAAAATGTGGATGTGGGTCTGGAATGTGGTTTGCAGGGCAAAGCGCAGATCGGCAAAGGCATGTGGGCCGCACCCGATATGATGGCGGCCATGATGGAAGAGAAGATCGGCCATCCGCGATCTGGCGCAAACTGTGCTTGGGTTCCAAGCCCGACAGCGGCCACTTTGCACGCTCTGCATTACCATCAGGTCGACGTTTTCGCCGCGCAGGACAAAATCAAAGCAGGCGGACGCCGTGGGCATGTTGAAAACATCCTCGATATTCCAATTGCGACGTATCGTGCGTGGACACAGGATCAAATTACCCGCGAAGTAGAAAACAATGCGCAAGGAATCCTCGGGTATGTTGTGCGTTGGGTGGATCAAGGCGTGGGCTGTTCCAAAGTGCCAGACATCAACAACGTTGGCCTGATGGAAGACCGCGCCACTTGCCGCATTTCATCCCAGCACATCGCCAACTGGTTGCATCATGACGTTGTTACCCGCGATCAAGTGATGGAAATTATGCGCCGCATGGCATTGGTAGTGGACGAACAAAACGCGAGAGACGCGGAATATACTTCGATGGGACCTGACTTTCAGGGTTTGGCTTTTCAAGCGGCTTGCGATCTTGTATTCCTCGGCACCGTGCAGCCTGCGGGCTATACCGAGCCTATTTTGCATGCACGCCGTTTAGAACTTAAAGGATCACAGTAATGGCTGGATTGAACTTGGCGAAATGCCGCAAAATCGTACGCGCCGCGTTCGCAAAAGGGAAAGAGCTGGACTTGAAACCCCTTTCGGTCGTTGTGCTGGACAGTGGTGGCAATGTGCTGGCCTTTGAACGCCAAGACGGCGCGGCTGCGGGTCGGTTCCAGATTGCAGACGGCAAAGCAAATGCGGCTGTGATGATGGGCGTTCCAAGTTCTAAGATGATGGAACGGGCCGAACAGCAAGCTTATTTCGTGGATGCACTGAATGGCGTTTACGGCGGGCGGTTCATCCCGGTTCCGGGTGGCGTTCTGGTAAAGGATAAAAAAGGTATCATCATGGGCGCGGTTGGCGTGACAGGTGATACATCCGAAAACGACGCGCTGTGTGCGATTGCGGGCATCGAAGCGGCGACGTTTTTCGCCGAAGCGTAAAAAACATTGCGTTAAACCTGTTCAAAAGGCGCTTTCGAGCGCCTTTTTTCGTTTGCTGCGCTGTTTCAGTGCAGTCTAACCCCTTGCATCCCGTGGGGGGATTGGTCACATTCCACGCAAAAGCCACCAACAAGAGAAGAAATCATGCGTCCTGTCGTCGGTATTACTGGGAATTCATATTTGATTGATGACAGCTATCCGACGCAATCTTGCGGCGTGCACAACATCGAAGCCATGTCAGTCGTGTCGAACGCAACGGCGTTGATCGTGCCGTCCATGCCAGATGTGAACCGTCTGGATGACCTGTGTTCGCTGTTTGATGGGTTTGTGTTTACGGGTGCGCGCCCGAATGTGCATCCCGAAGAATTTGGCGAAGAAGCCACCGAGGCGCATGGGGATTTTGATCGGGATCGGGATCGTCTGACCCTGCCGCTGATCCGGGCTTGCGTTGAACGGGGCATTCCCATCCTTGGCATTTGTCGTGGCTTTCAAGAGTTCAACGTGGCCTTTGGTGGCTCGCTTTATCCTGAAATTCGTGATTTGCCAGGCCGGATGAACCACCGTATGCCGCCCGACGGCACGATTGAGGAAAAATTCGCCCTGCGCCATGATGTGACGCTGGAAAAAGGCGGTGTGTTTGAACGCATTTGGGGGCGCGACACTGTGCTGACCAATTCGCTGCACGGTCAAGGGATCAAAGACGCAGGCGAGCGGATCATTATTGAAGGCCATGCGCCAGATGGCACACCGGAAGCCATCCGTGTGAAGGGCGCGACAGGCTTTGCTTTGGCTGTGCAGTGGCATCCTGAATATAACGCGGGTATCGACGATGTGTCGAAACCTTTGTTCGAAGCCTTTGGTCAAGCGATGCGTGACTATCGCACAGCGCGTATGGGCGGACAGGCTGCCGCCGAATAATCAGACAGTGATTAGCGGTCCCTTGTCGAGCCGCCACACAAAACCTGATGTGCCGACTTTTGGAAATTTCGTTGTGACGATAGGGTCATGGCCCGGGATCACGCGGTCTGCGTGACCCGCAAGGCGCATGAGTGTGGTGTAGCCCTCTAACATGGGTTCCAGATCAGCCACGATAGGGAACGGTTTACGTTCCACAAAATTTTCAAAGTAATGCGCCGCGTCAGAGGCGAGCACGACGGGGCCGTTTGCCGTGGCGACCTCTACCACTTGCAAGCCACGGGAATGACCACCGACACAGTGAACACGAACACCTTCAGCGACTTCGGCGCTGCCATCATGGAACACAACGCGGCCCGAATAGACGTGCTGGACCATTTCGCAAACATGATCTGCTGTGAAGGGCATACGCAAAGTGTCGTGGCACATGCAGGGGCCTGTGGCGAATTGCATTTCAGCCGCTTGCAGGTGGAATTTGGCGTTTGGATAACGATCCAACCCGCCTGCGTGGTCATAATGCAGATGGGTGATGATCACCGTATCAACCGTTTCGGCATCGACTCCGACGGCCTCAATGGCTTTGGCTGGGTCGCGGAGAATTGGGCGGTCGCGGCGGGTGGCTTCTGCCTGATCATAGCCCGTGTCTACAACAATCTTGCGGGTGCCGTTGTCCAGAACCCACACGAAATAATCCATGCCATGTTGCGCCGTTGGGTGATCGTCAAAGATAAAGCTGTCCGCGCGGGTGCGTGTGTTTCGTTCCGCGTATTTCACCGCGTAGATGTCCCATGGATTGGCCATATTCGCCGCCCTTTCGTGCGCTACCTGTCTGCCGCGACTGTCTGGTTTTGCGTGCCAAGTCCCGCAATATGCAGCTCCATCGTATCGCCAGCCTTAAGGAATTGCGGAGGCTTCATGCCCAATCCAACACCGGGCGGTGTGCCTGTGCTGATCACATCACCGGGGTGCAGGGTGAACAACTGGCTTAGGTGTTCGATGATCTCTGCAACGCTGAAAATCATGGTCGCGGTATTGCCCGTCTGGCAACGCTTGCCGTTCACATCACAATACATATCAAGGGCTTGCGGGTCAGGAATCTCGTCTTTCGTGACCAGCCAAGGGCCCGTTGGCCCAAAGGTGTCGCAAGATTTTCCTTTGGTCCATTGCCCCGTCAGATTGGCCTGAAAGTGGCGTTCTGACACATCATTCACGATGCAATACCCCGCCACGTAATCAAGTGCGTCTTCTTTGTTAACGTATTTCGCCTGTTTGCCGATGACGACACCCAGCTCAACTTCCCAATCGGTCTTCTCGGACCCGCGCGGCATCACGACTGTATCATTGGGCCCAACAATGGCAGAGTTCGCTTTGAAGAACAGGATCGGATGTTTCGGGATATCCGCACCTGTTTCAGCAGCATGATCCGAATAGTTAAGACCGATGCACAGAAACTTTCCAATATCCCCAACACAGGCACCGATACGCGGATTTCCATCAACCAGCGGCAGGCCCTTTGGGTCCAACGCCGCGAGTTTTGCAAGCGCTGCGTCCGACAGATTTGACCCGTTCACATCATCAATGTGATTAGACAGATCGCGGATGTTTCCTTCCGCGTCCATCATCCCCGGTTTTTCAGCGCCCATCGGGCCATAGCGTAACAATTTCATGGTTTGTCTTTCTGTTTCAAGGGATTAACTGGCCCACCCACCGTCAATGACGTGGGTTTGGCC
>CALLAV010000170.1 GCA_938001995.1 uncultured Amylibacter sp.
TCCTTTTGATCGGCATTTTGATGTTCTTCTTTTCGGGCAGTCAGCAACAGCTGCGTAAATCCCCCGCAGGGTTTGATGGGCTGCACGCTTGGATCGCGAGCGAGGGCCATCCCGTACGCAGCTTCACAGGTGGCTGGGCAAGCGATCCTGAGGTGATCGGTCTGCGGATTCTGCCAATTTTCGACACCAACCTGAGCGAACGCCGTGTGACGCCGAAGTCTAAAGAAGAATACCTGATGCAGAGCGATGAATACGATCTGCGCGAAAGCATCGCACAGCGCAAAGGCGAGATTGTTCAAACGATGTATGTGCTGCCCAAGTGGCGCAGCGGCATGCGGTTAACGGGCAAGGCGCACCCTGAATTGTTGTTAGAAAACGGTGCCGCAACGCAAGTGTTAAAGGATGTGGTGTCCCCGCGTATCGGGCGTGCTTTTGTGATGAATGGAGCGTTCAGCGAATTTACATCAACCACCAAAGCAGGGGCGGAATTGACAGCGCGGCTTTACGTGGCGCAAGCCTTCGAGGGCAAGAATTGTGAACCCGTTATCGGACGCAAAGGCGCAATGATCTTGGGTCGTTGTCCGATGGAAGAAGGCTACGATGACGGCTATGTTTGGGTGCTGTCTGATCCTGATCTCCTAAACAACCACGGCCTGCGATTGGGCGACAACGCAAAGATTGCCAAACAGGTGATTTTGCCAATGGCAGGCGAAGGTGCGTTGATGATTGATTATAGCGATCGCATTTGGCTGGTTAACCAGTATCAGGGCGTGAAGCGGGATCGCACTTGGGCGGATTTGCTGCAATTCTTTGCCTATCCGTTTTCGGTTCTGTGGATAAGCGGCGGCATTTTGTTCGCGTTGATCTTGTGGCGGGCCAGTGCGCGGTTTGGCCCGATCTTGCGGCGCAAGTCGGGTGTGGATGCCAGCAAACGCGTGGCAAACCAAGCGGCTGCGCGATTGATGCGATTGACGGAACAGGATGGGGCCTTGGTGTCGGATTATGCCGATGTTCGCCTGTCCAACATTGCGGCGCGTCACCTTGGCCCATCACATAGAAACGACCCCGATGCAGCGCTGCGATTTGTGCGCCGCAAACGCCCCGATTTGGCGGATGATTTACAAGACGCGCTTAACGCCATTCGCTCGCAGCCGTCCAACCTTTCTGCGGCAGCGGCCATCGCCAATGTCGACAAATTCGAACACATTCTGGAGCAGCTGAACCATGACACTTGAAACCCTTCAGGCCCGCGCCGAGGCCTTTCGTGCTGAAATTTCCAAGACGGTACACGGTCAGGAAGAGGTCATCGACCTGCTGCTGATCACGCTGTTTGCAAAGGGGCATGCGCTACTTGAAGGCCCTCCGGGTACGGCGAAAACTTTGCTGGCGCGAAGCTTTGCGGGGGCGTTGAACCTCGATTTCGGGCGCATTCAGTTTACGCCTGATTTGATGCCAGGGGATGTGCTGGGAACGTCTATCTTCAACTTCAAGACGTCAGAATTTACGCTGACAAAGGGCCCTGTTTTCAGCCAAGTTCTGTTGGCCGATGAGATCAACCGTGCGCCGCCGAAAACACAAGCAGCACTGTTGCAGGCGATGAACGAACGGATCGTCAGTATCGACGGGACGGATCACGATTTGGGGTCCGAGTTCATCGTGATCGCGACGCAGAATCCGATTGAACAGCAAGGAACCTATCCTTTGCCAGAGGCCCAATTGGACCGTTTCTTGTTCAAGATCATTCTGGAATTCCCAGATGCAGAAACTGAAATGGCGATCCTGAAACATCATGCAGCAGAACCGCTGGATTTCGCAGGGGCGACAGCGCGGGTTGAAAACATATTGGATGCCAAAGCCCTGCAAGAAAGCCGCGATGTGGTGGATAGCATCATTATTGACGATGACATTCTGGCCTATATTTTGCGTTTGGTGCGCGCGACGCGGGACAGTTCGGATATTTCTTACGGGGCGTCTACACGGGCAGCGGATGCGCTGGCGGCTGCGACCCGCGCAGCGGCGGCGTTACAAGGGCGTGATTTTGCCATTCCAGACGATGTGAAACGCTTGTTCATCCCATCCATGCGCCACCGAATTGTGCTTGGACCCGGTGCGGAAATTGAAGGCCGCACAGCAGAGCAATCCCTTGAAAACATCCTCAACCAGATCGAGGCCCCCCGCTGATACGCCCATCGCGCAAATTGCTTTTGGCAGGGGCTGTTGCCCTTGCCATTTCGGCCCTTGTGCTGGTCCTTGGTCAAGGGCTGCGCGAGGCCGCACTTGCGCCGTGGGTGCTGCTGGGGCTTGCGGTTTTGCTGGATTTGTTTCTGTCACGCACGCCCAGCAAACAAGTGGCGGTCAAGATCCCGCCAGAGATGTTTGTAGGCGAAACAGAGGATTTCGCGTTCGAAATTTCCCCTGTGTCGATTGGCATGACCGGAAAAATCGATTGGCCTGAAGGTCTGTCTGGTCCCGACAGTATCAAGTTTGAAAATGAAGGCATTACACAGGTTCCTGTGCGTGCGGTACGCCGTGGCAGTTGGCAGGTGCATACGCTGCATCTGATCTGGTCATCGCGGTTTGCGTTGTTTGAGCGGGTTCCGACATTGGCGTTGAATTTAGAAGTAAAAATTGTGCCCAACATTCGGTTGGTTCAATCGGGTGAAATCACTTCGGTTGTCTTGTCCAACATGTTTGGCATGAAGGAAAACCGCGCAGTGGGCGAGGGGACGGAGTTCCACCAATTGCGGGATTTTGTAGCGGGGATGGATGTGAATTCCATTGATTGGAAACGCTCCGCACGGCATCGCAATCTGGTGTCACGAGAGTTGCGGGCGGAACGGAATCACCATGTGATTGTAGCGCTTGATAACGGGTATCTGATGCGCGAAGAAATCGCGGGACTGCCCAAGATTGACCATGCAGTGACGGCGGCACTGGCCACGGCTTGGGCGGCGGCGCTCGGTGGCGATATGGTTGGCTTTTACGCCTATGACACCAAGCCGAATGTGTTTGTTGCGCCCAAGCCTGGCCGCGCAGCCTTTCCAGCCTTGCGACTGCGCACATCAGAGCTGGATTACGTGAGTTTGGAGACAAACCACACACTGGCGATGACAGAGCTGAACGCGCGAACACCCAAGCGCAGTTTAATCATCATATTTTCGGATTTTGTGGACACGACTACGGCGGAGTTGATGGTAGAAAACATCAGCGTTTTGTCCAAACGCCATGCGGTGATCTTTGTCATCATGCGCGATCCAGAGCTGGAAGAGCTGACCGAAACCGCACCCGATGATATGGATCAGGTGGCGGAACTGGTGGCGGCGGGGCAATCCCTGACAGAACGCCAGATAGTGCTACGGCGACTAGCGGCGCTTGGCGTGACCATTGTGGATGCAAAACCTGGCACGGTGACGGCGCAATTGATTTCCGCCTACCTCGATATCAAAGCGCGGGAGGTAATCTGATGAGCGATCAGGGCAATCTGATGCGGTCCGCACGGTTCCGCGCTGAACGAGAAACGGATTGGCGCAAGCTAGAAGCGTTGACCGCGAAAGCAGAAAAGCAAGGCCTCGCAGGTATGACCTTTGCCGAAGCCCGTGATCTGGCGAGCCTGTATCGGCGCAGCACAAATGCGCTGTCGATTGCGCGGCAAATCTCTCTTGATCGTGCGCTTTTGCGATATCTGGAGGCACTGACCTCGCGGGCGTATCTTAGCGTTTATGCGCCTCAAGAACGGCTTGGCGGGTTGTTGCGGCGGTTCTTTGCACAGAGCGCCCCGCAAGCGATGCGGCGGTCTTGGGTCTATATCCTGATTGGGTTCCTCTGCATGGCGCTCGGGGCTGTGGCGGGCTATTTCCTCTATTTTGAAAACGCCTCTTGGTATCATGTGTTTATGCCGCCCGAACTGGCGGGCGGACGTGGCCCTGACAGCACAACGGGGCAGTTGCGCAGTGTGATTTACGACAGTGACCCAGACGCCAGCGGGCTTGGGGCGTTCGCCACGTATCTGTTTTCGCACAACACGCGTGTGGCGATTTTTGTCTTTGGGCTGGGTGCGTTCCTATGCGTGCCTGCGATCCTATTGACGTTTTACAACGGCCTTTTGCTTGGCGCTTTCTATGCGCTGCATGTGGAACGGGGCCTTGGGTTTGACCTTGCAGGCTGGCTTTCGATCCACGGCGTGACTGAATTGTCAGCCATCTGTATCGCTTGCGGCGGGGGTGTTCAGCTTGGCGCGGCGGTGCTGTTTCCGGGGCAACGCAGCCGCACGGATGCGCTGCGCGATGCAGGCAAAGATGCGGTGAAACTGGCACTGGTTGCGGCGATCATGCTGGTTGCGGCAGCGCTTCTCGAAGGGTTCGGGCGGCAGTTGATCCAAGACCGCACCGCGCGGTTGGTGATCGGCTGGGGGATCGGTGGGCTGTGGCTCGCGTGGTTCGTGTTTGCTGGGCGTAAACGGTCATGAGGTTCTGGTTCAAAAAACGGCCCAAAGGGGAACGACCTGGCTTTGACGAAGTTCTACCACCCGAAGGCGTGCCGCTTTATTTTGAAATTGCCACTTTTGGCGTGCGCTTTGGGGCGCAATTGATCGACATTCTGATAACGACGCTTGCGGCACTGGCACTTGTGCTGCTGCTGTCCGCCATGGGGCTGTCCGCGCCAGGGTTCATGATGGCGATTGCGTCCATGTTGTTCTTCTTGATCCGCATTCCCTATTACGTGGTGACAGAGCTGTTGTGGAACGGTCAAACCCTCGGCAAGCGGATGGTGAAGATTAAGGTGATAGCGGCGGACAGCGGGTCGTTGACTGCACAGTCACTGGTGGTGCGCAATCTGATGAAAGAGGCAGAGATCTTCTTGCCAGGCACGTTGCTGCTCTCGCTTGATTCAGGCAGCCCGATGTGGTCGCTGATCTCGCTCGCGTGGATCACAGGTGTGATTGCCGTGCCACTCATCAATCGGCGCAGTCAGCGGTTGGGCGATATTATTGCGGGTACATTTGTGATCCATTTGCCAAAACCGATGCTGCTGAAAGACTTGGCGCTTTCATCCAATACAAACCGAGAGGTGAAGGCGAAGTTCACATTCCTTGCGCACCAGTTGGATCATTACGGCGCGTTTGAATTGCAAACGTTGGAGGATCTGCTGCGGGCGGATGCGAACGTCTACAATTCTGCCACGGCCATGCGCCGCAAAGAAACCATCGACGCGGTGGTCAAACAAATTCGCAAAAAGATTGATTTTGCCGATAAAGTGAATCCATCTGAAAATATCGAATTCTTGCAATCCTTTTACAATGCCCAGCGGGCGTATCTGGAGCAGCGACAACTGTTTGGCGACAAGCGCGCAAACAAGAAACACAAAGACGAAAAAGACACTCAAACACCTGATTGAAAAAGGGACAATTCATGACTGATACATCACCAAATATGCAACACCCGCCACTGGGCGTTGGACAAATCCTATCCGAGAGCTTTTCATTGCTGTTCGGCAATATTGTTGCCATAGCCGTAGCTGCGTTTATTCCGCTTCTGTTTATGATCATCTTATCTGGCATGACGCTCGGGTTTAGCGTGTCCCTTGGGGCAGAGGTCGCTGATCCAACTGCGGCAAATTTCTTACCGCTGATCTTGCTGAACACGCTGATTTCGGTGGTGATTTATGGCATTGTTTCCGCGATCATCGTGCAATTGGCTTATGATGCAAAGCTGGGGCGGGGCACGAACTTTGGCGCTTACGCGGCGGCAGCGATTAGCACGATTGTCCCGAATGTTGTGCAAACCCTTATCATAACAATCTTGGCCAGTTTCGCGATGTTGGCACTGATCCTGCCGGGTATCTGGGTTTATGGTGTCTTTGCCGTGACTGTGCCGGCGTTGGTGATTGAACGTGTTGGTTTTGGGGCCATGCGGCGCAGTTCCGAGCTGACGAAAGAATACCGTTGGCCCGTAATTGGCACGATGGTTGTTGTGTTTATCGGGGCGATGGTTCTGAACTTGATCCCGCAAACAATTGCTGGATTTGTGCTTGGATCTCTAAGCACAGTTTCGATCATAGCGATGGTGCTTTTGACTGCTGTTCTTTCCACATTCACTTATGGATTGATCGGTATCGCAGTCGCATTGATCTATGCGCGGTTGCGTGAAATCAAAGATGGCGTTGGCATGAATGATCTGTCATCGGTTTTTGAATAGACGCTGACAGCACAGTAAAGGAACGATCATGGCCCATACACGCATCCGTAAATTCAACACCTCTGACACCTATCCGGAACAAAACCTCGACAATGACTTGTGTCAGGCAGTTGTGGTGGAAGGCGGCAAAACAGTCTATTTGCGCGGGCAATGTCCACAGAACTTGGATGATGCTGTGAACCTCGACAGTCATGATCCAGTGGAGCAGACCCATAAGGTCATGCAAAACATTCGCCAACTGATCCAAGAAGCTGGCGGCGATATGGAACATCTGGTGAAGGTTGTCGTTTACATCACCGATGTACGCCACCGCGAGGCCGTGTATCGCACCATGGGCGAATACATCAAAGGCGTGCATCCTGTGTCCACAGGGCTGGTGGTGCAAGCGCTGGCGCGGCCCGAGTGGTTGGTGGAAATCGACGGCACGGCGGTGATCCCATGACCTTTTCGCTTGTAGCGCGGTGCGCTGAAACGGGCATGTTCGGGATTGCGATCTCATCGTCTTCACCAGCTGTTGCCGCGCGGTGTGCATATACGCGTGCAGGCGTTGGGGCCGTGGCGAGCCAAAACATTACAGACCCACGGCTTGGCCCATTTGCGCTTGATCTGATGCAAGGCGGCATGTCGGCAGGCGAGGCGATTTCTGGTGTGAAAGATCAAGCACAGTTTCCCGAATACCGACAGGTTCTGGCCATTGACAAAGACGGGCGGACAGCGATTCATTCGGGGCCAAACTCGCTTGGCATCTGGACTGAAGCCCATGGCAAAGATGTTGTCTCTGCCGGAAACCTGTTGGCGAATGATGGCGTTCCACAGGCGATTGTGCATGGGTTTGAAACCGCCACAGGCCACATCGGGGATCGCCTGATTGCCGCGATGCGCGCAGGATTAGCTGCGGGCGGGGAAGCCGGCCCAATTCATTCCGCAGGCCTGCAAATTTGCGATGATGTGCAATGGCCTGCTGCTGATTTGCGCTGTGATTGGACACAAGACTGTCCGATCGAAGCAATCGCTGCCGCTTGGGACGTTTATAAACCGCAGATGGCGGATTACGTGAAACGGGCGCTCGATCCGACGGCCGCGCCGTCTTACGGCGTGCCCGGAGACGAGTGACTTAAACGCGTGATCTAATCCAGCGGCTGTGCGCCGCCTGCCGCCGCTGCTTTTTCGATATAGGGCTGCAACCTTTGCGCAGCTTCGGCGCAACCATCAGGCTGTTTGTAGTCGCGCAGGATGCTTTGCCACACATCAACGGCACGGTCGGTTGACGTGCGCGACCCTGCCTCGGTCCATGCGCCAAAGTTGTTTAGATCCGCAACAATCGGTTCGTAAAATGCAGTTTGATACCGATCCATCGTGTGCTGCGTGGCAAAGAAATGCCCACCTGGTTGCACATCGGCCAGCGCGTCAAATCCAATCTCGGCTGCGTCTGCTTTGGGGCGTGTGCAAAGTTCGGCAAACATTTGCAGGCTTTCGATGTCGTTGATGAATTTCTCATACCCAAACGTCAAACCGCCCTCCAGCCAGCCCGCTGTGTGAACCAAAAGCGTCCCATGCGCGAGCGAACCGCCCCACAGGCCCATCACGGTCTCAAGGCTCGATTGCATATCAGCCACATTCGAAGCAGAGCCAGAGGCTGTGCGCCAAGGCAGATCAATCAGTCGTGCCAATTGTCCGCCGCCGATCTGCATCTTGAGGTGATCGGGCGTACCAAAAGCAGGTGCGCCCGATTTCATGTGAACGTTCGACGAGAATCCACCATAACTGACGGGCGCGCCTGCGCGGGCCAACTGCGCGAGCGTGATCCCAAAAAGTGCTTCGGCATGTTGCAGGGTCAATGCGCCTGCTGGTGTAATCGGGGCCATCGCACCCGCGAGGCAGAAAGGCGTGATGATCGTCATTTGATTGGCGCGGGCAAAGTCGATGATCCCCTGCGCCATCGGTTTGTCGAGCATGCGCGGAGAGTTGGAATTGATCACGGTTGTCACCCAAACGCCGTTTTCAAACTCGTCATGGGACAGATTCAGCCCCTCTTGCATCATCTCAAACCCCTGCTGCACTTGGCCACGACCACGAGCATAGACAAAGGCGGGTTTATCGCCAAATTCCAACTGCACGCGCATTGTTTCATAGTGGCGCAAGTGGATCGGAATATCCTGTGCCTCGGTCAGTGGGCCAAAGGTGTGCATGACGTCATAGTGCTGGCATAACTTAATCGCCTCGGTGAAATCGCGCAGGCTGCCTGGTCGGCGGCCTCTTTCGGCGTCATTGGCATTTGGACAACCGACGCCTGGCATAAAGATCATGGAACCCAGCTCGTAGTCTTGCTCGCGCAACGGATTGGCTGCGCGAAGGCGGATTTTGCGCGGCGCAGATTTTAGCGCGGCGGTCACCATATCGCGGCCCATGAACACCATATCATCGTCGTCCACCTTTGCTCCTGCCTTGGCAAGCAATTCGCGCGCTTCGGGCAGCAGAACTTTGATCCCCAATTCCTCAATCACGCGCAGGGCAGTTTCGTGGATCGACTGGATCTCATCCTCTGAAAACATGATTTGTTGGGGGAAGGGATGCTTTAACTGGCGATAATTCGGTTTGCGCAGCGGCGCGGGGGACGCGGCGCGATTGCGATTTCGGCGTCCGCGTTTTGGGGCGTCTGTCATGCGTCGTCTTTCTTGTGAAGCACGCGGGCCAAAAACTCTTGGGCCACATGAGGCGTGATGCTGCGTCCTGTGAAGCAGTGGAAATAGGTTTCGAGGTATTCCATCCGTTCTGCATCAGGTTCAGAACCGACAAGCGCATAATAACTAAGTTGCGTAAAATAGATGACTCGGGCGCGGATGAAGGCTTCGGTTTTGGGATAGCTCTGCCGTTCATAAAAAGCGGCGATTGCGGCGATGCGGTTGTCGTCTTCGGTGGCAACAAGTGATGCAACTTTGTCCGACCTGCGCCCCCAATCGCGCAGAGCCTGATCCAGATGAGGGTCGAATTTCGTGTGATCCACCCAAACTGCGAATAGGTCCAGAATACCAGTTTCAAGCGTTTCGGAGTGTTGCAGCACATCAAGCATGACGCCTGTATTGCGCGCGCGCCATTCGTCTAGAACTGCGTCGAGCAGCTCGTCATGGTTTTCGAAATGCCAGTAAAAGCTGCCCCGCGTCACGCCAAGTGTCTTGGACAGTTTCAGCACGCGCACGCCTTCGATGCCGTCCTCGATCAACGCATCAAGGGCTGCGACAATCCAATCCTCGCGGGTTTTTTGCGGGGCGCGTTTTGGGTCTGATTGGGTGGAGAGAAGTTCCAAGAATACGTTTCCATACAGTAATGTTCTTTACAATACATATGTGTATGTTGATATTGTCAATCAGAGAATCCCGTTCAGGACCAAACCTATGAAAATCGCGCGTATCCCAACAGTTGATCGTACAAATGGCTGGAGCGCGTATTTGCCGCCACGAATACCACGCCCGGCCCTGAATGGTGACGTGGCTGTGGATTGGGTTGTGCTAGGGGCAGGTTATGCAGGGCTGGCCGCGGCACGGCGGCTGGCCGAGAACTGCCCGGATCAACATATCGGTTTGATTGATGCGGGACAGGCAGGGGAAAATGCGTCTGGGCGCAATTCAGGGTTTGCGATTGATCTACCCCATAACGTCGGTTCGTCGCTTGATGAGTTGGAAGGGTCTCATCGGTTTATGCGGCTTGCGCGGTTGGCGATTGATCAGTTGCAAGACATTGTGACGACGCACGCCATAAAATGTGATTGGTCGCTAGATGGTCGGTATCACACGGCCGTGTCAGCGCGGGGTGTGAAAACGGTTTTGGAACCCTATGCGGCAGAGTTAGAGGCGCTTGGCGAACCGTTCGAGTGGCTCGATAAAGACGCAGTGCGCGCCAAGATCGGTTCTGATCATTTTACCGCTGCGGTGTTCACACCAGGTGGAGCGTTGATGAACCCTGCCGCGCTGACACGGGGTTTGGCAGACACGTTACCAGACAATGTGACCTTATTCGAAAACTCCCCAGTGCTGGAGGCAAACTTTCAGAATGGGGTTCACCTGACCACTGCGGGTGGGTCGTTACGGGGGCCGAAAATGATCCTTGCGGCCAATGGCTATTCGGAACAGTTCGGGTTCAATCGCAATCGATTCCTGCATTTGTATGCCCACGGAAGTCTGACCCGACCGCTTACAGATCAAGAGCAAGCGGCTTACGGTGTGGGTGCGCCTTGGGGGCTGACCCCTGCG
>CALLAV010000171.1 GCA_938001995.1 uncultured Amylibacter sp.
CCCCCTGGCCCAATGCACAGGCCGTCTTTGTAGTTTACCGTGGAATACTCCACCGCAACGGTCACATTGCCGTCCATTAGCTGATCTTCGGAAATCTGCTCTACGGCGGCAGAGGTTTTACCCTCTTCGTTCTTATTCACCATCAATGCGTTAAACATATCTCTCTCCTCTAAATCCAAAATTTCTCCATGACGGTTGCGTCGCGCGTCCCGTCAGGTGTTTCTACTTGTACGGCAGTGCCCGCATCCCAATGGGTCATACGCACCATGCCAATCGACACGTTCGTGTTGAAATCTGGGGACCACGCGGCAGAGCTGATCCGCCCCACCCGCTTGCCATTCGCCATAACAGGCCACCATTGATCACAGGCAGGCACCGCTGGTCCATCAATGGACACAGCGCTGATCATCTGGATCGGCCCTTCTTTGGCAACCCGCAACAGCGCATCACGCCCAATACAGCCAATGGCCGTCTGCGTATCACAGAACCGACCAAGCCCGCATTCATGGGGCGTGTTGTCATCAGTCATGTCATTGCCATAAGACAGCAAGCCGCCCTCGATCCGTTCAATCAGGTTTGGACAGCCTGCATGCACATCCAGATCCTTGCCAGCCTCCATTAACGCGTTCCACAGTGGCATACCAATGTCACTGCCCTCTACGTAAATCTCGTATCCGCCTTGCTTGGAATAGCCAGAGCGCGCAATCAACATGTCGCGGCCTTGGAAATCAAACCAGCCAAAGCGGAAGAAACGGATATCCTTTACCGCGTCCCCAAACACACGCGCCATCAACTCATCCGCCTTGGGCCCTTGAATACCCAGCGGGGAGATATCAGGCTCATCCACCAGAACATCCAAACGCCAGCCATTGGCGATACCCTTGACCCAATACAGCAGATCACTGTCCGCAATGGAAATCCACCAGCGGTCCTCTGCCACCTTCACGGCTACAGGATCGTTCAGCATACCGCCTGTTTCATCCACAATCGGCACATAGAAACACTGCCCGATGGACATGCCTCGCAGATCACGCGGCGTCAGCATTTGCATCAGCTTGGCCGCATCCGGCCCGCGCAGTTCGACCTGACGCTCTACCGCCACGTCCCAAATCTGCACCGCAGACTTTAGATGGTGATAATCTTCTTCGACCGAGCGAAACACTGTCGGCAACAGCATGTGGTTATAAACTGTATACGCCTTTACCCCTGCGGCCTCTACGCCGTCAGAAAAAGGTGTGCGCCGCAACCGACGCGAAGGTGACAATAGCGCCATCCCTGTTACTCCATAAATAGTAGATCCGTATCAGGCGTGCTTACTCCTGCGGCCGTCAACATTGCGTGGACTTGACCCCGATGATGGGTCTGGTGATTGAAAAACTGTGTGTAGGTCTGCATTTTCGACTTTACCACCTCAGCACCCTTTGCGCCTAAGCGAAGCGATAGGTCTCCTGTCATATCAGCATCCGACAGCCCATTGGCCCAGCGTGTGATCCGCTGATCCATGACACTGCGTTTGCTGACATAACCACCCCAATCAGGAAAGTTTTTTGTGCTGCGCTCTATTGGTGTTTCTGGCGCTTCACCCCCGTCAAAGCGGCTCATCCAAAGGGTATCCCCCCACAACAGATGGCTCAACGTCCCATGAATGGAGCCAAAGAACGCGCCGCGGTCTTGCCACCGCGCGTCTTCGGACAACGTCCCAACAGCAGGGATCATCCACCCGTTCTGCCACGCGTTATACTGCGCCATCATGCGCATCCATTCAGGGGTCAGGGACATATCTGTCTCCAGCTAGGGGTTAAGGGCCAGACCATTCAATTGGGCAAATCTCGGCGGACTTGCCACCAAAGTCCCAGTTGCGCCCATGATCACGTACACGGGACCGCGTGCCCACAGCGGCAATAATGTCAGGACCCATCCAATATTTGGAGTTCTTGATCACAACCGCTTCATCAGGGTTCGCCCCGCCAATTGTCTCAATCTCACCGTTGATCTTTTTGCCGATGTTAATCCGACGCTTGCGCCCATCGGTTTCAATCTCAACCTTCGTGCGCTCTGCATGAATGATCGTGGACACCAGCATCGTGAACAACCCCGTTGTCCCCCCCGCCGCACCAGAGAAAATCTTGAGCAAACCGTCATAGGCCTTCTGCGTCGCTTCCTCGGACACATATGCAGCAACCTTCCAGTCGCCCTCTGCCATCTTGCCAGGAATATCCGCCAGCAAACCCACATTCAGCCCACCGATGTCTTCGCCTTCAAAGTGGCCTTCATCAATGCGAATGGCCATCCACGCGTGGCAGTAGCCTTCGGTTGGTTGGTGCTTACCCAGTGATACAACACACGGGCAGAACACTTCACACGAACAGTTCAGAAACAACTCGCCTTTCAGCTCCCAATTGGTCTTCTCAACCCGCCGACGCGTTGGCGTCATCCGCTGATCGAGCTTGTTCATAACCTCAATACGATCCGCCGCCGCTTTAGTCTTCTTCTCAGCCATTTGGGCCTCCCTTAGTAACTC
>CALLAV010000172.1 GCA_938001995.1 uncultured Amylibacter sp.
CGCGTTGACGAAGAAACCATTCTGCGCTCACTTGAAGCAGAGGGTGCGAAACCCGCAGACATTGCTGATACATTGGCCGAATACAAAGCGCGACGCGTAACGGACAAGAACCCGTCGGCAATCGTCATTGCTGCAGATCAAGTTCTGGCGTGTAACGGCAAAATCTATTCAAAACCTAAAGACATGGATGAAGCGCGTACGCATTTAAACGTGTTAAAAGGGCAGGGGCATCAATTGCTGTCGGCAGTGGTTGTCTATGAAGAGTCTAAACCTGTTTGGCGACACGTGGGCCGTGCGCAGCTAGCAATGTGGGATTTCTCTGATGCTTTCTTGGATGACTATTTGCAAAAAGCAGGTGAAGACATCCTAAACTGCGTAGGCTGCTATCAGTTGGAATCCCACGGTGTCACTTTGTTCAGCCGCGTCCAAGGTGACTACTTTACGATCCTCGGATTACCCCTTCTCGAAGTCCTCGGTTTTCTGCGCACCAGAGGAGCGCTTTTGACATGACCAAACCCTTCGCGGCCGTCATTGGATGGCCTATCAGTCAAAGCAAATCGCCGCGTATCCATGGCTATTGGTTAGAAAAGTACGGAATTTCAGGGGATTACCTACCCATAGCTGTTAAGCCAGAAGATTTCGTAACCGAGGTTCAATCCTTGCCGTCCAAAGGCTTCGTCGGAGCAAATGTGACGATCCCGCACAAAGAAACGGCGCTGGCGAACGCTGCCGAAGCCACTGATCGCGCCCTTGCTATTGGCGCTGCCAACACGCTCGTTTTTCTTCCAGATGGCGGCTACCGCGCGGACAACACCGACGGCGAAGGGTTCACGAACAACCTCAAACAAAACGCGCCCCATTGGAACGCTGCCGCAGGGCCAGCGCTCGTGCTTGGGGCAGGGGGTGCGTCCCGTGCAATCCTCTATTCTCTTCTTGTCGAAGGCGCACCTGAAATTCTGATAGCCAACCGCACCAAATCGCGCGCCGAAACACTTGCAGCAGAATTTGGCGATAAGATCACTGTCATCGACTGGGCTGACATATCCAAAGCAACTGCCAAAGCCACCACCATCGTCAACACAACGTCTTTGGGAATGACAGGCCAAGCCGGGCTCCACGTTACGCTTCAATGTTCCCCAAATACCTTAGTAACCGATATCGTCTATACTCCATTGCAAACAGATTTGCTTAACCAAGCGGCCGACATTGGCTGCGCCACAGTCGATGGTCTTGGAATGTTGTTGCATCAAGCGGTTCCCGGGTTTGAAGCATGGTTCGGAACCCGCCCCACCGTCGACGAAACCCTCCGCCAAATTGTGCTCGCATGACGAAACCTTTTGTTCTTGGGCTCACAGGGTCCATTGGGATGGGTAAATCCACCACGGCGCAAATGTTCGCGGATGCTGGCATTCCCGTGTGGGATGCAGACGCAACGGTGCATCAGCTTTATACGGGCAATACTACTGCTGTGCGCCAGATCGCAGATATGCTGCCTGATGCTGTGGAAAACCAAACAGTGAACCGTGAAACACTAAAGGCGTTCATCGCCAAGGATCAAACGATCCTGCAAAAACTGGAAGCTATTGTTCAGCCGCTTATCGCTGCTAGCCGTAATACTTTCATTGCGAACGCCACCAGCGACATTGTTATCATCGATCACCCGCTTCTGCTTGAAAGCCGATCCGACGCTTACTGCGATGCGATCCTTGTGGTGAGCGTGGATGCACAAACGCAACGCGACCGTGTCCTTTCGCGTGGCACGATGGATGCGGCAACGCTGGACATCATCCTCGCCAAACAAATGCCAGACGCTGAAAAACGCAAACGGGCGGATTATATCGTGGAAACAACAACGCTAGACGCCGCCCGCGCACAGGTCCAAACTGTGATTGAACACATCAGGGAACAACGACATGCGTGAAATCGTGATGGATACGGAAACCACAGGTCTCGACCCGCGCACGGGTGACCGCATCGTGGAAATCGGTGGGGTGGAGTTGTTTAACCACATGCCAACGGGCAAAACCTATCACCAGTACATCAACCCTGAACGAGACATGCCCCAAGGGGCCTTTGATGTGCATGGTTTGTCTATTGATTTTCTCAAAGATTATCCTGTTTTCAAAGACATAGCGCAGGACTTTCTGAATTTTGTCGGCGATGCGAAACTGGTGATTCACAACGCTGCGTTTGACATGAAATTCCTGAATGCGGAATTGGAATGGTGCCAAAAGCCGAAACTCCCGTGGGAACAAGCCATCGACACCCTTGATATGGCACGTCGTAAATGTCCAGGAGCGCAGAACACGCTGGATGGTTTGTCACGTCGCTTTGGGATCAATATCGAACGGGATCTGCACGGCGCGCTTTTGGACAGTGAAATCCTAGCGGCGGTATATCTAGAATTGATCGGCGGTCGCCAACCTGATTTCGCGTTGGGCATTGTCGGCGGAACGGATGCCAAAGACACCCAAGCTGGCGGAAACTGGACACCAAAGCCACGTCCCAAAACACTTCCGCCTCGGACAACCGAGGCGGAAAAAGAAAACCATCAAAAGTTTATCGAGACCCTAGGCCCCGACGCGCTCTGGCTTAATTAGCGGGCGTTTCAGCTGCCGCTTCTTGTTGGCGACGCATCAATTCACCGCGATACAACTGCATGAAATCAATGTTGTCGATGTTCAATGGCGGGAAGCCGCCATCAGCCGTCGTGTTGCGTGCAATTTGGCGTACAAACGGGAACATCATCCGCGGGCATTCGATCATCAGGAATGGGTGCAACTGCTCTTCAGGCACGTTTTCAATGGTGAACAAACCAGCATAGTCAATTTCCAACATAAAGACGGCCTGTTCGCCCGACTTGGCGCTTACGTTCAGCTTGAGCGCAACTTCATACCCGTTGTCGGATTTTTTGTTCGCGTCCAAATTCACCTGAACGTTCACTTCTGGCTTCAAATCACCGCCAAGGTTTTTTTGCGCGGCAATGTTTTCGAACGACATGTCGCGAATGTATTGGTTAACAATCTTCATTGCGGGGGGTGCTGCGGCTTCTTGCGCTGCACCGTTTGTTTCATCGGCCATGGATATACTCCCTAAAAATGTTTCGCGTGGTGGTAACAAGTCTGGGGTGAAAGGACAACGTTAATCCCGCTTCGTCCATCCCGAATTTCCAGGCTCTGTGGGTTCGTCGTCGTCCAAAACCACATAGTCCGCATCAACAGTACCTGAATCACGTGGATGCGGCGTCTCTTGCGGGTGACCTTGTTGCGTAAACACCACGCTAGAGCTGTTCGCAAACCGCGCGGCCAGCCATTTTATCACGACGGCCCGAACGGGTGGCGTCAGTAGGGCAAAACCAACAGCATCCGTGAAAAAACCAGGTGTCAGCAACAGCACGCCTGCCACCAAAATTAGCGCACCATTGGCAATTGGATCAACAGGACTGCCGCTGCCCTGCATCGCTCCTTGCAGCTTTGCTAGCTCTGCCATTCCCTGCAATCGCAACAGGTACGTCCCGATCACAGCAGTCAAAATCACAATCGCCAGTGTCGGCCACAGGCCAAGCCAACCACCGACCTGAATAAACAGTGCAATTTCGATAATCGGGACGATAATAAAGATGAATAAAAGCGGCATCTGGCCTCACTTGTGCATTTTCGTCATTCGGTGGACTTGAACCACCTACTGCCCTAGATATGTGTGGAACGCGGAGTTTTCCACCGCCGATATCAAAATATGAAAGAAC
>CALLAV010000173.1 GCA_938001995.1 uncultured Amylibacter sp.
CATACTATCCTGAACGGCCCGCGTTACGAAAGCTTGCTCGACGATATCTTTATCAAAGGCAAATTGTCTGATGACATGAGCCTGTACATCCACCGCCCTGCGCTGACCGATCCAACGGCTGCTCCGGCTGGCGATGACACATTTTACGCCCTGTCCCCTGTGCCGCACCTGGGCTGGGACAACGGCGTTGATTGGCAGACAGAAGAGCCGAAATACCGCGAGAAAGTCGCAGCACAGCTAGAAACCGTTATCCCGGGATTTCGTGATCACATCAGCACCGAAACCGTGTTCACACCGGAAACCTTCCGCGACCGATACCTGTCACCATTCGGCTGTGGCTTTTCGCTTGAACCACGCATTTTGCAAAGCGCCTGGTTCAGACCGCACAACGTGAGCGAAGAGGCAAAAGGCCTGTTCCTTGTTGGTGCAGGGACGCATCCAGGTGCGGGCATGCCGGGTGTGGTAGCAAGCGCTGAGGTGCTCGACTCTCTTATCCCGGCGCTGTCTTCACAAGAAATCTCTGCAAGGATGGCCGCCGAATGATTGCCCCTAATGATCTGGAGCACTGCCGCCGTGTGATCAAAACGGGGTCTCTCTCGTTTCATGCGGCGTCAAAACTGCTGCCGTCCAATGTTCGTGACCCTGCTCTCGCACTTTATGCTTTTTGTCGTTTGGCGGATGACGAAGTGGATGAAGGCAACGCCAAAGGCCGCGCGGTATTGGATCTTCAAGAACGCCTTGATCTCGCCTATCAAGGCAAGCCGCGCAATGCGCCCGAAGACCGCGCCTTTGCTGCGATAATCGAAGAATTTGACATGCCACGCGCCTTGCCTGAAGCCTTGCTTGAAGGATTGGCTTGGGACGCTGTTGAAAAACGGTATGACACACTGTCAGACGTGCGTTCCTATTCTGCTCGTGTTGCCAGCGCTGTCGGTGCGATGATGTGTGTGTTGATGCGCGTACGGGATCCAAACGCGCTCGCTCGTGCCTGCGATCTGGGTGTTGCGATGCAACTGACGAACATTGCCCGCGACGTTGGCGAGGACGCCCATGAGCGCCGCATCTATTTGCCCATCGACTGGCTGAATGACGCCAACATGGATCTAGAAACGTTCTTTAACGCGCCCAAACCAACGCGCGAGGTCCGCGGCATGGTGCGAAGCCTATTGGCCGAAGCACACCGTTTGTATATCCGATCCGAAGCTGGCATTTCCGCACTGCCCCTGTCCGCTCGAAGCGGAATTTTTGCAGCGCGTTACATCTATGCAGGGATCAGCGGTGCGGTGCGCAAAAACCAGCACGACAGCATTAATTTCCGCGCCCATACCAGCAAAGCCACAAAGCTGGCCCTGATCGGAAAATCCGCCATCCGCGCCGCTGGCACCACGGTCTTACCCACGTCCCCCGTAATCTATGCCGCCCCTTTGCCCGAGGTGAAATTCCTTGTGGACGCCGCCGCAGGAGAGGTTCAAAACCACGTGGGACGTACTGAATCCTTACTCAATACTTTGGCCGAATTAAAAGCTCGCGAAACGCATGGCTTATCCAAAGGAATGGCTGCTGAATGACTCTTTTCTTGTTTCTATTGTTCTTTCTTGCCTGCGCGGGCGCAGGTGCGACGGGTGCGATGTTTCCACCTGGTGAGTGGTACAAAACCCTGGACAAACCATCTTGGACACCGCCCGATTGGGTGTTTCCTGTGGCTTGGACCAGCATCTACATCCTGATTTCCATTGCAGGCGCACGTGCGGCCAGCCTGGAAGGCAGTGGTGTGGCCCTCGCGTTTTGGGCCTGCCAAGCGGCGTTCAGCACGCTGTGGACGCCGGTGTTTTTCGGATTACGCCGCCTGAAGGGTGCGCTTTTGGTTATGGCTCCGCTGTATCTTTCAGTGCTTGGCGCAACCATCGCGCTGTTTCAGTTGGATTTCTGGGCAGGATTGTTCTTTGTGCCTTATCTCGTTTGGGTCACCGTTGCGGCCGCGCTCAACTACGCTGTTGCACAGTTGAACCCACAGGCCGAACCGCTCGACCTTTCAAAGATTTAGAACGTCCATTTCGCGCGTCGCGGAACCCGCACCGCTAACATCGGTTTCAGCAACGGGTTCGCATATCGGTTCAAATCGAGCGCCTCATGCACCCCGCGCACAACTTCGCCACTGATCTGCGTTTCCACAACCGAACGGGAATAGAACGGCGCGTCCAGCATCGGTTTGATTTGGCGCGGTGTCACACCAGCATCCGCCCGCGTTTCACGACGCAAAGCCCATAACGTACGCTTAAACGGCGTGCGCGGTGGGGCATCAACAACGGAGGCTTTCCCATCCACGTCAAACGCAATCGCCGCGTCCAACGCAGTACCATCGCGCCGATCCGCATCATAAAAGCATGTGGACCCGTCCTTGGTTGGAAACCGCCCCCAGGTCCAATAGCTGAAATCCTGCTCCAATGGTCGCGTACCAAAATTACTATCAAAATAGCCATGCCCGTCGAACTGCCAGCCCTCGGCCTCTAAATCCACACTAATGCGTGCCGTCGGCGCAAAGGGACGCCACACGTGGGCCCCATCTGTGGTCAAAGGCAGCTCGACCGATGTCACCGCACTGGGCGTAACCCGAATTTGCCCACGCATCCGTGAAATCAAAGGCAGCGAGGACACTTCGTTGATATCAATCACCAACTGCCCATCCCGCCATGCCATTTGCGATGGCCCAACCGTCAGTGAGTCTTGGGACCTGCGCAGCGCAGATTCACCACGATCCGTCATAGCAAACCGTCCTTGCGGACCATAGGTCGCCACATTGATGCAGCAGTTGTTGGCAGGATTGCGCCGCCTTGACCAATGAAACCACGGCGAAAACACTGACCCGATAAAGCCGATGATTGAAACGGCTCTTAGCCCGTCATCGCTGATCCCATCGACGTACCACCAGGCGTATCCACCAGCGGGGACGTCGATGTTGAAATTTGGTCGCTCAAGATCGCCGCGGCCGCATGCTTGGCGGAGAGCGTTGCCATCGGAACCCCCGCCCCCGGATGGGCGCCGCCGCCCACCAGATACAATCCGCGCACCTTGGTCCGTGCGGTCGGGCGTTTGAAAGCCGCCATCAGCCCATGTGGGGATCGCCCGTAAAGCGACCCGTTCGACGCTGGAAACATCTGTCCGAACGTCTGCGGCGTCGTCAGGCTGTTTCGCTTGGGTGTTGGCGAAAATGTCAGGCCGAAATCGGCCAGACGGTTGAAGACTTGTGTCTGACATTGGTCAATCTCCTCGGGTAATGCGGGTTCCTCTGATTGCGCAGCTGGCGCGTTAAGGATGATTTCAAAACGCTCCAAAACGCCTAGGGGCTGTGTGCGGTCGCGGTCTTGGGCATGGATATAGAGCGTGGCGTCTGTGGGGTTCTCACCCTGTGCCAAGGGTTCAAATTCTGCCTTTGGATCATCGGCAAAAAAGACGTTGTGTTGTTTCAAATCGACACCTTTCGGCACGGCTGCAAAAGTATGGACCAACGCCGAAAGGCTGCGCGGCTCCACCGACTCTTGTGTGACAGCTGTCGTGGCAGAACGTCCCAAATCCCCTTGAACCAACGCACGGGGATCCCCATTGAACAAAACGCCATCCGCAGCGATCCGCTCATCACCGATGTGCACGGCACAGACTTGATCGTGCTGCGTTTCAATCCGCGTGACATGAGTGTTGTAACGAAACTCTGCTCCGCGCGACGTGGCCAAATCCTCTATCGCACGCGCTAGCATGTGCATGCCACCGGCAACCGACCATACGCCACGCGCTTCTGCATCCCAGATTAGGCTCAGGATGGATGGACTGTGATATGGGCTGCCCCCGACATAGGTTGCATAACGTCCAAACAATTGCGCCAATTTCGGTTCTGCAAACCGTTTGGTCAGAGACTTTGCCAATGATTGATGCGGGGCCATTGCCCCGATCAACGAAGGATTTCGCATCACATGTGCGGTCAGTGCAGTCTGCGATGGAACGGCCGCTTGCATCATCGGCGCATTAAACGCATCAAACAGCCGCTTGGCATCTGCTGAAAACCGATCAAATGCTACCGCAGCCTTTGCACCAAACACAGAATGGATATTCGCGCGGCTCGTCTCTGCATTTGAATGCAAATCCAGTTGCGTTCCATCAGACCAAAAGTGTCGTGCAATGGTTTCAAGGGGTTTAAGCGTCACATGATCCGCGAGCTGCTCTCCTACATCTGCAAACAGTGCTTCAAACACTGGTTTCAGGGTCAGAACCGTCGGACCTGCATCAATGGGGCCAGCGGCCGATGGAACCGTGCGCATTTTGCCCCCGCGCGTGGCGTGGCGTTCAAGCACCGTGACCCTTAGACCTTCATGAGCCAATCGCAGAGCAGCCGACAGTCCACCGATGCCCGCACCGACAATCACAACATGTTTGGGTGTTTGCACCATCTGAACCAGCGCCCCTTTCGACTAGTATTGTTGACATTACAGCGCAAACTGTCCAGTCTAGTTTACATATATGTGTAAGTTTTAGCTTACACCTCACGTTGGAGGCTTACCCCATGGGTTTTGCGACACGCATCGACACTGCAATTCACAAAGCGATTCGCTTGGGTCAGGCACAACCGTCCCCTGCAAAATTGGCCTCTGCCCTGCACTATACAGTGACCCCTGGTGGCGCGCGGATCCGCCCGACAATCTTACTTAGCGTGGCCAAAGCCTGCGGCGATGACAAACCCGAACTGATCGACGCGGCTGCCGCTGCGCTCGAACTGATCCACTGCGCTTCGCTGGTGCATGACGACCTACCTTGCTTTGACGACGCGGATACGCGGCGGGGCAAACCTGCCGTACACAAGGCGTTCAGCGAACCACTTGCCGTTTTGACAGGCGACAGCTTGATCGTGATGGCGTTTCAAGTTCTCGCTCGCGCAGCCGCCATTGATGCGGACCGCGCCGCAAAACTGATGTTAGTGCTGGCCAATCGCACTGGGATGCCGAATGGCATTTGTGCAGGGCAAGGCTGGGAAAGCGAAGACAAGATTGATTTGCGAGCCTATCACCGGGCAAAGACGGGGGCCTTGTTTATTGCTGCAACGCAAATGGGCGCGATTGCTGCGGGTCAGGATGCAGAACCATGGGAAGAGCTGGGCGCACGTATTGGCGAAGCCTTTCAAGTGGCCGATGACCTGCGCGATGCCCTTTATGACGAAGAAACACTCGGCAAACCTGTGGGCCAAGACGATCTGCATGGTCGTCCGAATGCCGTAGCTGAACTCGGTGTTGAAGGCGCGATTGCGCGGATGAAAGACATCCTTTCAGGCGCCATCGCATCAATTCCGAAATGCCCAGGCGAAGCGATGCTTGCCCAAATGGTTAACGCTCAATCAGAGGCATTGACGCCGATGAAGTGGCGCACGACACAGCCGTCGACCACACCGGGTGAATAATGGCGGACATCCCGTTAGAGCCGACTGCGCACAATCGCCCCCGCTTTTCCATTCGCGGTTGGCAAGCAAGGCTGATCGCGTCTCGTAAATTTCAGAAATGGGCCGCCCAATCCCCCTTCACCCGTCGCCTTGTGCGTCGCGAAGGCGAAGCTCTTTTCGATTTGCTGGCTGGATTCTGTCATTCGCAGATCCTAATGGCGCTCGTAAAATTCGACATTCCCACAATTCTTATGTCTGGCCCGATGAAAACCGATCTGCTGGCGGCGCACTGCAATGTGCCCCTCGAACGTATGGCGATTTTGCTGCGGGCGGGTGCGGCGCTGGGCCTGCTGAAATCGCGAAACGGTAAGAAATACGCATTGACGCGGACAGGTGCGGCGCTGGTCGGCGTTCCAGGCTTGCCCCAAATGATCCAACACCACGACGTGCTTTACCGTGATTTGGCGGACCCTGTTGCGTTCTTCAAAGGCGAAGTAGACACGGAGCTCGCTGGCTTTTGGCCCTACGTCTTTGGTGGCGATATCGATCCAGCCGTGGCTGATACTTATTCGGACCTTATGGCGCGAAGCCAGATTTTGGTGGCCGAAGACACGCTGCGCGCCATCGACTTTTCCGACATTAAGAACCTGATGGACGTGGGTGGTGGCTCTGGCGCGTTTCTGGCCGCTGTTGGCGCTGCGGAACAACGCCCACACCTTACCCTTTTCGACCTGCCACAAGTGGCCCCGACCGCAGCGAATCGTTTTGCCAAGGAAGGCTTGACCAAACGCACGACCATCTGTGCAGGTTCGTTCCGTGAGGATCCATTCCCGCAAAACATCGACGCAATCAGCCTCGTACGGGTTTTGTATGACCATGACGACGACTCGGTTCGGGCCCTCCTGAAGAAGTGCCGTGCTGCGCTGCCTAAGTCGGGCCGCTTGATCATTTCCGAACCCATGTCGGGTGGACATCAGCCAAGCCGCGCAGGCGATGCCTACTTCGCGCTCTATACGCTTGCAATGCGCACAGGCAAAGCGCGGTCAGCACAGGAAATCGCTGCGTTGTGCAAGGACGCAGGGTTCAAAACCGTGCGGTTCCCCAAAACGATGCGTCCCTTTGTGACAACATGTTTGGATGTCTACGTTTCTTGACACTTTAGTTGTCCATTTTAGTTGACACTTCAATGTGTCAGTTTTACCTTACAACTAGGACATCCTGCCGCACCCGACTCGATTTGGGATTCGGCAGCGAAACACGAAGAGGGAGACACGTGCAAGCAAGCGCCGTGATATTAAAGGGGCCAAAGGATCTGGCGCTCGAAACCGTAGAGGTGAAATCACCTACAGCGGATGATATCGTTGTTGCTGTCACGCACTCTGGAATCTCCACAGGCACGGAAAAACTGTTCTGGACAGGGGAAATGCCGCCGTTTCCAGGTATGGGGTATCCACTTGTTCCCGGTTACGAGGCCGCTGGCGAAGTGGTCGAGGCCGCGCCTTCCACAGGATTTAAAGCAGGTGACCGTGTGTTTGTGCCCGGCGCAAACTGCTACGAAAATGCATTTGGCCTGTTTGGCGCCGCATCGAGCCTTCTAGTCTCTGACGCGTCCCGCCTAACCCGAATCGATTCTTCACTTGGGGCCGAGGGCGCATTGCTTGCGCTGGCTGCAACCGCCCGTCATGCCATCGCTGGGCCAAACAAATCGGTTCCTGACCTGATCGTGGGTCATGGCGTTCTTGGTCGTTTGTTGGCTCGTCTGACAGTAGCCGCTGGCGCACCTGCCCCAACCGTTTGGGAAACCAACCCGACAAGACGCACAGGCGCAGAAGGATATGATGTAATCGACCCTGCCAGTGACGAACGTCGCGATTACACATCGGTTTATGACGCTTCGGGCAGCACGGCTGTTTTGCCAGAGCTCATCGGTCGCATCGCCAAGGGTGGCGAAATCGTTCTGGCTGGGTTCTATTCGGAGCCCATCAGCTTTGCCTTCCCACCTGCCTTTATGAAAGAGGCACGTTTCCGCATTGCTGCCGAATGGACGCCCGAAGATTTGATGTCCACACGCGCACTTGTTGAATCGGGCGCGCTTAGCCTCGGCAACCTTATTACACACACAGCGAACGCGGCAGATGCCAGCGACGCCTACAAGACAGCCTTCTCTGATGCGGGCTGCTTGAAAATGATTCTCGACTGGAAAGGTCACGCATGACACTCGATGTTCCAAACCTGAATGGCGATGCCAATATCTCTGATTTCGACCAGCGCCTGCGCGAAGAGGCGCATGAAGACCTGGCGGATATCATTTCTGAAGAGCCGAAGTCCAAGACCCAGATCATCGCGATCTACGGCAAAGGCGGTATCGGGAAATCTTTCACTCTTGCGAACCTCAGCCACATGATGGCGGAGCAGGGCAAGCGCGTGCTGCTGATCGGTTGCGATCCCAAATCTGACACGACGTCGTTGCTGTTTGGTGGCAAGGCTTGCCCAACAATTATCGAAACCTCCACCCGCAAGAAACTTGCTGGCGAAGAAGTGGCCATCGGTGATGTCTGCTTCAAACGCGGTAGTGTTTTTGCAATGGAACTGGGCGGGCCAGAGGTTGGTCGCGGTTGCGGCGGACGTGGCATCATCCACGGTTTTGAGCTGCTGGAAAAACTCGGCTTCCACGATTGGGATTTCGATTACGTCCTGCTGGATTTCTTGGGCGATGTAGTCTGCGGCGGCTTCGGCCTGCCAATCGCACGGGATATGGCGCAAAAAGTTATCCTTGTGGCATCAAACGATCTGCAATCCCTTTACGTTGCAAACAACGTATGTTCCGCCGTTGAATACTTCCGCAAGCTGGGCGGCAACGTCGGTGTTGCAGGGCTGGTCATCAACAAAGACGATGGGTCAGGCGAAGCACAAGCCTTCGCAGAATCCGTAGACATTCCCGTCCTCGCGTCGATCCCACAAGACGACGATCTGCGCAAAAAATCCGCAAATTATCAACTCGTTGGTACTGCTGAATCCCAGTGGGGCGCATTGTTTGCCGAACTTGGTGAAAACGTCGCCGTGGCCCCGCCAGTACGCCCGGCCCCGCTGGATCAAGACGGATTATTGAACCTGTTTGACGCATCTGAAACAGGCGGCAACGTCACTTTGGTACCCGCAACAGACCAAGACATGCGCGGCAAATATTCTAAGGCAAAAGAAAGCCTGGAGGTTGTGTACGACAATGTCTGATGAAGTCGTATATGACACCGCAGACGCGGTAGAGGTTCAAACAGGAACCGAGGTTGAAGGCCGCG